>MFAZ01000015.1 GCA_001776335.1 Candidatus Curtissbacteria bacterium RIFCSPHIGHO2_01_FULL_41_11
AAGCCATTTCACTCCCGGTGTTCAAATGCCATCTCATCAATATTTTGAAAAAAAGAAAGGCTGGTTTATAATTGCTAGAAGTTAAATGAACGGAGTGAATAGAATCCTAGTACAGATATGATAGAGGCAACAATACTAAGAGTCGACCGTCACGTTATGGCGCGTCCAGAAGCAGCTGAAATACCAACCCAGGGGAAGCCTTCCTCAATAAAAGACATAGGCGGAATAAGAATTGTCTCCAGGGAAAACGGAGTGTTAAAAGCAATAGCAAAATTATTTGATGGAGTAATTGTCACAAGACCAGACGGAACTGAATACAAAATTAGGACTCCCAACCATGTCTCTTTTAAAAACGAACCCTTTAGTCTTAACCCCAGAGAAACGATAAGTTTTGAAAGAAGAAGACTAATTAGAGGAAATACTCAAGTCTCCATCTCAAATCCTCCTGCATAACTAGATATACACTTGCTCAGGTATTGATTTTGATGTTAAAATTTTCTGTTGAAAATTTTGTGCTCCTCGCCATTCGGCTGCGGGGCTAAAAATTTTAAATTCCTATTCAACGAAAAGGTTCTGAGCGAAGCTCAGGTTCTTATTCAACGAAAAGGTTCTGAGCGAAGCTCAGGTTCTTATTCAACGAAAAGGTTCTGAGCGAAGCTCAGGTTCATATGTCTCAAGACAAAATCATCATCAAAGGTGCACGCGAGCATAATCTTAAAAATATTAGTTTGGAAATTCCCAAAAATAAACTGATTGTGTTTACCGGCCTCTCCGGTTCCGGAAAATCCTCTCTGGCTTTCGACACCATCTATGCAGAAGGCCAGCGCCGCTACGTCGAATCCCTCTCGTCTTATGCAAGGCAGTTTTTGGGAGTAATGGACAAACCGGACGTAGACGCAATTGAAGGCCTTTCTCCGGCTATCTCAATTGACCAAAAAGCAGCTTCCCATAATCCAAGGTCTACAGTAGGCACGGTTACCGAAATCTACGATTACCTGAGACTGCTTTTTGCAAGAGTCGGACACCCGCATTGCCCGGTATGCGGCCGTGAGATTTCCCACCAGTCAAAAGATCAGATAGTTGCTGAAATTCAAAAACTCGGCAAAGCACAGAAACCGGCTGTCAGAGTCCTTCTCCTTGCCCCAATCATAAAAGACAGAAAAGGCGAATTCAAAGATCTGTTTAAAGACGTGGCAAAGCGGGGTTACAGACATCTCAGAGTCGACGGGAAAATAAGAAGCGTAGATGAAGATTTTGTGCTAATTAAAACCAACAAGCACAGCATAGAAGCAGTGGTAGACAGGTTAACACTCCCTGCAGACAAAACTCGGCTTTCAGACTCTGTGGAGCAGGCATTAAAATTAGGAGAGGGATCGGCAGTAGTTTCCGAAATCCTCGACAAATCCTTCGATATTCCCGAGTTCCCCGAAAATTTCATAGACCATCTTTTTAGCGAGAAATTTGCCTGTCCCCTCGACAATATTTCTCTTCCGGAAATTGAACCAAGGTCTTTTTCATTCAATTCCCCCCATGGTGCCTGTCCTTCCTGTAACGGACTCGGATCGTTAAGAAAAGTTGATCCCGACCTTGTACTGAATCCAAACTTAACAATAGCAGAAGGCGCAATCCTTCCCTGGGCGCGACTTGTGCAGAGCGATTCCTGGACATGGCGGGTTTTGGAGCAGGTTTTGAAAGACAATAGAATTGACATCAACGCACCGGTTAGAGATTTAAATGAAGATACAAAAAACATTATTCTCTATGGAACAAAAAACCAATTTTACACAGTCCGCGGACCCAACAGGTTCGGCAAAGTGGTCTCCTGGGACACAACTTTTGAGGGTGTCATAACAAGCATTGAACAAAAATACGGCCAGACAGAATCTGATTACATAAGACGCGAGGTAGAAAAATTTATGAGAATTGATATTTGCGCCTCCTGCATGGGAACGAGGCTCAAACCCGAAGCTCTTTCCGTGACAATAGACAAAAAATCTGTTGCCGACATCGCAAAGCTGGCAATTAAAGATTCATCAACCTGGGTCAAAAAACTTGCAGAAGCTGAAAGTCTACTGTCGGAGCGGGAAAAAATAATTGCCAAGCCCATATTAAAAGAGCTGATTCTTCGCGTTCAGTTTTTGATAGATGTCGGCCTTGATTATTTAACAATAGACAGAACCGCAAACACCCTAGCCGGCGGAGAGGCACAACGAATTCGCCTCGCCTCCCAAATTGGCTCCGGTCTTTCCGGTGTTTTGTATGTTTTAGACGAACCCTCTATCGGACTTCATCAAAGAGATAACGAAAGATTAATAAAAACACTAAAACGCCTACGAGATCTGCAAAACACTGTAATCGTTGTCGAACACGACAGAGACATGATGCTTTCAGCAGATGAGATTGTGGATTTCGGCCCGGCAGCCGGAGAACACGGTGGGCAGATTGTTTCTCAAGGAACTTATCTGCATATTATGAAAGATCCAAAATCCTTAACAGGAAAGTACCTGTCCGGGAAAAAGAAAGTAGTAGTAGACAGTTCACAGTTTACGGTAAACGGGAGCTCGTCAAATACTGTCAACAATCAACCGTCAACAGCAAACTCTTCATTAACTCTTTTAGGTGCAGCAGAGCATAATCTCAAAAACATCGATGTTCAATTTCCACTGGGCAAATTTATTTGTGTAACCGGCGTCTCCGGTTCCGGCAAGTCAACACTCATCCACGATATCTTGTATGCTGCGCTCGCAAGAGAAATATACGGTTCCCGCCCCAAACCGGGTGAACATAAAGGGATTCTGGGAGCCGAAAACCTGGACAAAGTAATTCTTATAGACCAGTCTCCAATTGGCAGGACTCCAAGAAGCAATCCGGCAACATACACAGGCGCTTTCACATACGTTCGCGACCTCTTTGCCAAAACAACTGACGCCAGAATTCGCGGTTACAAACCGGGCAGGTTCTCCTTCAACGTCAAAGGCGGCAGATGCGAAGCCTGCGAAGGCGAGGGCCAGGTCAAAATAGAAATGCAATTTTTGCCCGACGTCTACGTTGACTGCGAAGTCTGCAGTGGTAAACGCTACAACGAGGAAGCTCTGGAAATTCACTACAATGACAAAAACATTTCAGAAATACTCAATATGACAGTTGAAGTTGCCCTAAAGTTTTTTGAAAATATCCCGCCAATTAAACAAAAGCTGGAAACAATATATGACGTTGGTCTTGGATACATCAGATTAGGCCAGCCGGCTCCAACTCTTTCCGGTGGAGAAGCGCAAAGAGTAAAACTGGCAACAGAACTCTCAAAGCGGGCAACAGGCAAAACACTCTACATCCTGGACGAGCCGACTACCGGCTTACATTTTGCGGACATCGAAAGGCTCCTGCTGATTTTAAGAAGGCTAGTAGCAACCGGAAATACAGTAATAATAATCGAGCACAACCTGGATGTAATCAGAAACACTGATTGGATTATAGATTTGGGACCCGAAGGGGGAGACTTGGGAGGTAAAATCGTCGCCACCGGCACTCCTCACGAAGTGGCCAAAATAAAATTCTCATATACTGGCCAATTTCTTGCAAAGGAATTTCTAAAATCATAAGGAGTCAATGTAGTATCCAGAGTGGTATCTTCATATACTTGACATTGTGAAATACTATCGAAACAACGATTTTGATAGTCGATGAAACAATACGCGGGCGAAGTCGCGATACTTGATTCATAAAAATAAATACTAGATACTGTTTTTGATGCGTTTTCTTGCCCGCATTTTTTCATCCATTTTTGCTTCTTGTTTTCTTATTCTTCTTACCGCTTCCACCGTTCGCGCCGCCGGAGAGTTTCAGACCGATTACAAAGTTAACTATACAGTTGGACGAGAAGGGAGAACCGATGTCGTACAAAACATCATCCTCAAAAACAAAACTGCTAATTTCTACGCCGACAAGTTTGAGTTGAAAATCGGCTCAACCAAAGTCGACAACGTAAGAGCCCAAGATGCAACCGGCTCCATGCAAACCGAAGTTAAGTTTGAAAACAACGTTACAACGATTTCAGTTAAATTCAACCAAAGGGTAATTGGCATCGACAAAACACTTCCCTGGTCGCTCAACTATTCTTCAAGCGAACTGGCGCAAAAGTCCGGTCAAATTTGGGAAGTTTCCATCCCGCGGGTTGCCGACTCCCAGGATATTGGTGACTATCAAGCAATTCTTAATGTACCAACCCTGTTCGGGCCGGTTGCCTTCGCGGTTCCGGACCCAAAAAACCAAAATAAGACTCTGGCTACACAGGAGTTCACCTTTGACCGCGACCAGCTGACTAAATCCGGAATTGCCATCTCCTTTGGTGATCGTCAGGTATTTTCCTTCGACCTGAACTACTACCTTGAAAACACCAACCTCACTTCAAGATATATGGATATTGCTCTTCCGCCGGATAACAATTATCAAAAAGTAGTAATAGACAAAATCGATCCAGCCCCCACGAATGTAATTGTCGACGAAGACGGGAACTTTCTTGCCCGCTATAAACTTTCTCCCAAAGAAAACGTTACCGTTCGGGTAAGCGGGTCAACGGAAGTATTTAGCAGACCAATCAGGAAAATCGAAAACGATCTTTCAGAAAAAGAACGCAGTCGCAATCTAGGCCCTCAAAAATTTTGGGAAACTGACAATGCTTTTATAAGAGATAAAGCTTCCAAATTAAAAACTCCTCAGGAAATTTATGATTTTGTCACATCCTACCTAAGCTATAACGAAAAGCGCCTCGACCAGGCAAAGATCGAAAGAAAAGGAGCTGCCTATGCTGCGCTAAACCCAAAAGATGCCGTGTGTATGGAATTTACGGATCTTTTTATTGCAATCGCCAGAAGTGCCGGAATCCCAGCAAGGGAAGTTGAAGGTTATGCCTATACCCAAAACGAAAGACTGCGCCCTCTGTCTCTGGCAGCTTCAAGCGGTGATCTTCTGCATGCCTGGCCCGAATATTGGGATGATAATTTTGGTTGGGTTCAGGTGGATCCGACCTGGGGTTCAACCTCAGGCGGCCTAGATTATTTTAACAAACTAGACTTCAACCACATCACCTTTATCCAGAGAGGTTCAAACTCCACATATCCATACCCTGCAGGTGCCTATAAAAAAGAAGGGGAGACCGCAAAAAAAAGTGTTTTCGTTCAATTTGCCCAGGAGCTGCCAAACCCGCAGCTTTCCGCATTAATCGATATCCAGCTTCCCCCAAAAGCGATTGCCGGAGTACCTATTAAAGCCACAGTCAATATCAAAAATATAGGCTCGTCCTCGATTCTTTCAACTAAGCTCAATCTAGACACCGGGATTATTAAAAACATTTCGCAAAACCCGATCGACATTGGCCTTCTGCCTCCATATTCAAGTCAGGAAATTTCCTACAACTTGCAAACAAAAGGCTTCTTCACAAAACAGAAGGTTCCAGTCAGGCTCAGCTTTGGTGATAAAGAAATAGAAAAAACAATAGAAGTTGTTCCTGTTTATTATCTTTTTTACTCGCCACTGTTTGGGTTAAGTGTCATAATTGCCATTATGATTATCACCGTAGGTTTTTTTCTCTACAGGCGCTACCACAAACCCAAACCGGGCTCCATTTTCTCAAGATAACTAACAGTTGATGCTACAATACGCACGCTAAGTCGCAAAATATGACAGACACGCTAAAAAAACGAATAAAAAAACTGCCGAATACTCCGGGGATTTATAAGTTCTATGACGCCAGCGGCCATTTACTCTACGTAGGTAAATCAATATCCGTCAAAAAAAGGGTTGCCTCTTATTTTTCGCAAAAAAATCTTGGCCCGAAAACCGATCTTTTAGTTTCCAAAATTACCGAAGTTAAATATATTAAAGTCTTCTCGGAATTCGAAGCTATACTTTTGGAAGCCGAGCTAATAAGGAACCATCAGCCATTTTTCAATATCGAAGCAAAAGACGACAAAAGTCCGATATATATAAAAATATCTACTGGCCCAATACCCCTGATCTCCTTAGTTCGAAAGGAAAAACCCAAAAGAGGAATTGCCATCTACGGCCCCTTCCCCTCCCAAAAAGTGGCCAAAGACATTTTAAGACTAGTAAGAAGAATTTTCCCTTTTTGTCACCACAAAAATCAAAAGAAACCCTGTCTGTATGTTCACCTTGGTCTTTGCCCGTTCCCGTATGAGTCAGAAGAAGCAATGAAAAAATATAGGGGAACAATTGCCAAAATAAAGCATTTACTTTCCGGCAAAAGCAAGCTTCTTATTCGCCAGTTGACAGCCCAGATGAAAAAAGCATCGAAACTTCAAAAGTTTGAAGAAGCAAACATAGCAAAAGAACAAATTGAAAAACTTCAATATATAACAACAACTTATCACGCTCCCGCAGAATTTCTCGAACAGCCCACGCTGGTAGACGATCTCACCTTGAAAAAGTTGGAAGAAATGCAAAAAGTTTTAGAACTTGAAAAAATTCCCCGAAGAATCGAGTGCTATGACATTTCAAACATCTCAGGCACGAATGCCACAGGTTCAATGGTTGTTTTCACAAACGGAAAACCCGACAAGGGAGAGTATAGAAGATTCAAAATAAAGTATACGCAAAGGCCGGACGATTTCGAAATGCACCGAGAAGTCATGGCAAGAAGAATTAAAAACGACTGGCCTGCGCCCGACCTTATGATAATAGACGGAGGCAGGGGACAGCTGAATGCGGCGCTTTCCCAAATAAGCAAATATAAATATCGAACAAAAGTCATCGCACTTGCCAAAAAACTTGAAGAAATTTACACTCCAGACAAAATTTCGCCCATAATACTCACCAAAGAAAATCCGGCCAGGCAGCTTGCCCAGGCTATCCGCGACGAAGCCCACAGATTTGCAATAACTTACCACAGACTGCTGAGATCTAAAAAATTCCTGCAATCTTGAAATTTAAATACCGTATACTGGATACTAAATACTAGATACTAGATACTGAATACTAACCTGCCCATGCGCCATTACCTGAAAGCCATAATAATAGCGGTCCTCGCATACTACATTGCCTCGACTCTAATCCCCACCATAAATTTGGGGACAGATCCCCAAAATCTACTTGTAGTAATCGGTGGAATTCTAATAACGCAGTTAATCCTTCACCCTATTTTTTCTCTGGTTCTTTTGCCCATTAACATTCTCACCCTCGGCGGGGTCTCGTTTTTCTTGAACTTAGGGTTAATCTATACCTTTATGAAATTTTTGCCGGGGTTTTCGATAGGTGCCTACAATTTTCCAGGTGCAAACATACAAGGCTTTATACTCCCGCAGGCATATCTCAACCAAATGATGGCAATAGTCGCAGTCGCCCTGATAATAACTCTTGTCCAAAAAGTCCTTCACTTAATCTTTGAGTAAAAAATTCTTGACCGATGATCCACTGTGCGGTACCATATCATGATGCTTCGATCCTTCTTTCGTCACTATCTTGAGCTACCGGAAAAAGAGGCTAGTATAGCTTGTCTTGGTGGCGGGGTAGGCACGTCTCAAATCTTAAAGGGTTTGCGTACCCTGCCTGTAAAACTGACGGCTATTGTTTCCATGGCAGACGATGGCGGTTCTGCAGGCAGACTAAGACGGGCCTTTCAGGTTCCACCTCCCGGCGATCTCGTAACCTGCCTGGCAGCTCTCTCTGACGAAGAGTCCGTTCTCAAAGACCTTTTTCTTTATCGGTTTGCAGGTAAACGTTACGGCAAAGACACAGATCTGGGAGGTCAAAAACTCGGAAACCTGATATTTGTAGCTCTTACCGATATTTTTAAGGGCGACACAAACAAAGCTCTCGAAGAATTCTCCAAAATCGTTTCGCCTAAAGGTAGAGTACTGCCGGCAACAGTAGGCGACGTCAATATATGGGCCAAAACTCAAAACGGCAAAAAAATCTACGGTGAAGAAAATATTGACCTTGGTAAATACGACGGCACAAGAAGTCTTTCGGAGGTTCACCTGGATCCTGAAAACGTCAAAGCCTACAAACACTCAGTCGATGCCATAAAAAATGCAGACTTGATAATAATAGGCCCTGGCGATCTGTTTACCACAATTCTACCGGTTCTTCTTGTCCCTCAAATCAACTCAGAAATCAAAAAATCCAAAGCTCTTAAAGTATTTATAGTCAATATCGCCAATAAACCTTTTGAAACCGCAAACTACAAAGTTTCAAATTTTATTAGTATGCTCGAGAAGCACCTCTCGGGCATTTATTTTGACAGAATTATCATAAATACTAATCAAAAACCCACAATACCCAAAGACCTCGATTACGAATATGTCAAATATGATCCTAAAAATCTGTCAAAATACAGCCATCTGATTAAAGAAGGCGATTTTATAAGTGTCGAATACCCCCTTTACCACGACAGTGAAAAAATAGCCAAATATATAACAAGTCTAATATAATGAGCGAAGCGAAATTATATATCAGAGTAGCAAGGCGACCTGCTGATTTATAATACAAACTTATGAAGACATATCTGACGGTTTTTCAAATGATTATTAGTACTCTATTGATAATCATAATCCTTCTTCAATCCAAAGGTTCAGGCCTATCGACTGTTTTTGGCGGAGAAGGTGGATTCTATAGATCACGAAGAGGTGTCGAAAAACTTTTCGTTTACTTCACCGTAATTTTGGCTGTCCTGTTTTTCGTCGTTTCAATTCTGCAGTTTTTGATTTAAATGCAAAGCGTCAAGGTAAGAACCAGAAGGATAAAGTTCTGGATCAGCTTATTCCGCGCATATCTTTCCCGCTACAGACTGCAAATCGGATCGACAATCCTTGTGACAACCATTCTGGTTATATCTTCTGCGAAACTTTTTGGCCACCTCTCAAGTAGAAACGCCGTAACAATCGGCTTTGCCGGAAACTATACTCTGGAAACCGTCCCTACCGAAGTCTTAGCCTTGGCTACAGACCCCTTAATTTCTATAGATAAATCCGGAAAATCAACTCCGTCCTTGGCTTCACACTGGACCCAAGCAGAAGACGGAAAAACTTACCTGGTGTTTCTCAAAGACAACCTCAAGTGGCACGATGACACGCAAGTTGAGGCCAAAGACATAACAATCGCAATCGAAAACGTTACAATCACAGCCCTCAACAACAAAACGCTGGAGTTTCGCCTTCCATCATCTCTTTCCTCGTTTCCAACCGCTTTAAATAGGCCAGTTTTCAAAACTGAAAGCTTCTACGGTACAGGCAAATTCAGAATTGTCGCGATCGACAGCCAAAAAGAAATAATCAAAAAAATAAGTATGGTACCCAAAGAAGAAGGCCTTCCCCACGTCGACATCAAATTCTATCCGACCGAACAACAGCTTATGACTGCCATTAAAATCGGCGACGTCAAATATGCCAGAGTCACAAATGCAAAATTATTTGAAAGATGGCAAAACATGAATGTCAAAAGAGAAGTAGACAACACACAGGTTGTAACAATTTTTTTTAATACGCAAGACGAACTATTGAGCTCAGTGGACCTCAGACAGTCACTTATTTATTCGATTAACAGAAGCAACTTTGATGGTACTCCCGCAACCGGCCCCATCTCACCGGAAAATTGGGCATATTCTCAAGATGTAGGGAAATACGAATACAATACGGGAAAAGCAAAAGAGCTTCTGACAAAATCTCAAGTTAAAAGCCCAAAAATAACTTTTTCTGTACATACGGGGCTAATGGATGTTGCAAATTCTATCAAAAAAGACTGGGAAGATTTGGGTATTAAAGTAGAGCTAAAAGAAGAAAATGCATTAACCAAAGACTTTCAGGCATTCCTTGCTGTCGAAAAACTTCCCCCAGACCCCGATCAATATGCTCTATGGCACTCAACTCAGACCACCACAAACCTAACGAGGTTAAAAGACGTCAGAATCGATAAACTCCTGGAAGATGCCAGAAGTGCACAAAAAGAAGACGAAAGAAAAAACCTTTACGCCTCCTTCCAAAAAGATCTCCTGGATGCTGCACCGGCAGCTTTCCTGTACCATCCTTACATTTATCAGGTAGTCTACAAAAACCAGGCAAAACTTGTAGATATGCTGCCTAAAAACTAGCTAACTTGCCACACGGTCCTCACGGTTCGCAAAAAAGTTACAAATGCCAAATCTGCGCTGATTTGATAAAATATCTTATTGTCCTGCGGGTGTAGTTCAATGGCAGAACACCAGTTTTCCAAACTGGATACGAGGGTCCGATTCCCTTCACCCGCTCACTCTATTGAAATTAGATCAAACCGAATTTGAACACTGCTCCTCCCTCGTTATACAATCCTCGTTATACAATCTATGTTATGGCTGAAAGGTCTGAAGAGTTATCTTCTCTTCGTGAAACATTTGTTGATAGAGTAATTATTCCGCGGTTTACCGACTATAGAGCAAGCGGTCAAATAATTGAAGACACTCTCGTTTTCGAAGCATTTCGCAGTGTTGACCGAGGATTATTTGTTCCACCTGATACAAATGATTATTCCATTTATACAGATAGCATTGTTCTTTTGAGGGAAGGTTCGACAATCAGTGAGCCAGGGCTTGTTTCCCTTATGATGCACGGACTGCAATTAACTGGGGACGGTAAAGTATTGGAAATTGGCACTGCATCAGGATATGGAGCTGCTTTGCTTTCTCATTGCGCCGAAGAGGTTCACACGATAGAGATTGATCCTGAACTTGGACAACAGGCAAAAGAAAGACTGGATAGGCTCGGATATTCTGATGTAGTTGTCCATATAGGAGATGGTTTGAAAGGTATTCCGGCTCATGCACCTTTTGATAGTATAATTGTTACTGCTGGACTACGAAAAATTCCAAAACCATTGATAGATCAATTATCCGAAGGTGGAATTATAATTGCTCCAGTCGGTGCTAACAATCCCCACGACCAAGATATAATTCAAGGTTTAAAGCGCGGGAAGAGACTTCAATCAAGAGTATTAATTGAGAAGGTATCATTTGTTTGTGCTTTGAGCCCAGAAAAAGGGGGATGGACAAGGAGATCATTTGACATGGCACTCAAAAGAAAACCTGAAAGAAAAAATTCCAATGGAAAACCTATTTTAGAACAAGTCACTGGAGAAATATCTCCTGAGGAGCTTGCAAAAACTGAGCTTTTTCTTAGTAAAATGAAATCACTTGATCCAATTTCGCATCTTATAGAAGAAAGAATTGGTGTTTTAATGGATCAGGGACTAAATCATGGTCAGATTATAGAAGATCCAGAATTAATGAGGCTTAAAGCTGAAGCTAGCCAAATTTCAGATAAAATATCCAAATGATCAAAAAGTCTTTCTCCAGACTATTGTGTGAGCACCTTTCCCATAAAAATCTTTAATAACGCCAACTCTTTTAAACCCCGGCTGTTTGTCATAAAAGGGGTAGCCGGAATGAGTGTGCCTTGGGCCGCTTTCCAAAAGTATCTCTTTTTTGTCTAAACTTCTTGCTAAATCTAGTGAAGCGTTAATGAGTGCGGTACCAACTCCTTGTCCTCCTCTAAAATCTTGGTGGACATAAGCAATAATTAGTTCGCATGGTTTGTCAGTTTGCGTGAATGGAATCAGTGGATCCTTAGGTGTTTCTGCTACACCCATCATACCCACAACTTGGCCGTCTTGTGTTTGGGCAACAAACATATGCTTTGGGCTGTTTTCAGCAAGGCTTTCTCTCAAAGTTGCTATATCACCTTCAACTTCGTCATAGGCAACCCTGCCAGAATCTCTCAACCAGTATTCTGAAATTTGTCTTAAAGCAGGAATGTCCTCTTCTGTTAAAGGACGTATAATTCCACTAAATTGTTCAGTCTCTTTTGCCGTAGTCTCCATACGTTAAGTATACTGCTACGAATTAGGATTTTCCGTTGAACGTTTGTAAACGGGAGTTTTTTGAAGCAAAGCGGTAAACTCTCCCATAACTTGTTCGACTTCTTCTGGTTTCCCTCTAAAGTAAAGTTCTGAAAAAAGGCAATGTGTTCTTCCACCGTATGCACTAAGAACGTTAAATCTTAATAATGGTTCAGCTTGTCCATCTAGTGTGATGTCAAAATATGAATAAAGTTGTGGGTAAGTTGCCATAGTCATTTTTTCTTTTCTGTTGACTCTTCTGTTTTTAGG
>MFAZ01000016.1:0-10445 GCA_001776335.1 Candidatus Curtissbacteria bacterium RIFCSPHIGHO2_01_FULL_41_11
AGACAGAGAGCGGGAGATAGAAGCTTTTGTTACGGAAGAATATTGGGACATTTGGGTAGAGGTATCAAAGGTATCACCCGTTCGACAAGCTCAGGGCAAGCAAGTAGCAGAAGTATCAAAAGTAAGTACATTTAGAGCTGATCTTTTAAAAATTGGTGAGAAAAAGGCAGAAGTAGGACATAAGGGAGATGCAGAAAAGATCGTTGCTGATTTGGAAAAGGCGGCTTACAAAATTTCTGATGTCAAAACAAAAGACGCCAGAAAAACGCCGCATGCGCCCTTTACAACGTCGACTTTACAACAATCTGCAGCGAGTAAACTCGGATATGCACCAAAGCGAACTATGAGAATTGCTCAGGATTTGTATGAACACGGACTAATAACCTACATGAGAACAGATTCTGTGAATCTTTCACCACAGGCGATAGACAGCGCCAGAAAATATATCGAAGGAACATTTGGAAAAAATTATTTGCCCCCAGCGGGCCGGAGGTATAAGGTTAAATCCAAGCTTGCCCAGGAAGCACATGAGGCAATACGCCCGACTGAGATCAGTCGGACAATTTCCAATTTCCAATTTCCAATTTCCAATGACCACAGGAGAGTTTATGACTTGATCTGGAGACGGATGATTGCCAGCCAGATGGCAGATGCTATTGTTTCGGAAACACAAGCAGATGTTGAGGCAACTGCCACCCCTCGCGTGTATACGCTTCGCGCAAGCGGTCAGGAGATAAAGTTTGACGGATGGTACAGGGCTTATTCAAAGCCACCAATCAGCGAGCAGGTTTTGCCGAATCTGGAAAAAGATGAGTCCTTGAATCTTGTTTCTGTAGGCAGCGAGCAAAAGTTTACAGAACCACCGGCGAGATATTCGGAAGCAACTTTGATTCGTGATTTGGAAAAAAATGATATTGGCAGACCGAGTACGTATGCCCCAACGATTTCAACTCTTTATGAACGGGCATATATAGAAAAACTTGAAGGTAGGAAAATTGGGCCTACTCCGGTTGCCAAGACAGCAGTCGATTTTCTGGTTAAATATTTTCCGGATATCGTTGATCTTAAGTTTACTGCCGAGATGGAAGATGATCTGGACCAAATTGCGATGGGTAAACACAAAATGCAGTCAACGATGGAAAAATTTTGGGGGCCTTTTGAAAAGCAAGTAATAAAAGTCGGTGAGGAAGCGAAAAAGGAAAAAGTTGAAGTCGAAGAGACGGATGAAAAATGCGATGTGTGCGGACGCCCTATGGTTATTCGATACGGAAGGTTTGGAAAGTTTATGGCTTGTTCGGGCTTCCCCGATTGTAAGAATACAAAAACACTTTCTGCGCCAACCGGTTTGAAATGTCCTGATGACGGAGGAGACATTGTTGTTAAAAAAACAAGGCGGGGAAGAATGTTCTGGGGATGTTCAAATTATCCAAAGTGTAAGTGGGCGAGTTGGACCAAACCATCCTTCGCTAAAGCTTCCGTTGACGCTAAAGCTTTGGCGGACAAGTCGGACGGCAAGCCAGAGGAAGAGAAAGTTTCCGGAGAGTCTTAATATCATGTACAATACTTCTGATATCTGCCCCGGATTATGCCAAAGAAAGTAATTTTGCGAAAACATGACGAGCGAGTGATGGTGGTTTCGCGGGAGGATTTGTTTCGCGATGATATTTGGAATGGTTTAAAAGTCGAGAATCTCCAGAAATATATTAATCTAATCTCCACGAAACATAAATTTTTACCAAGAGGACAGGTGGAAAGCGATCCGTCGTGGAAGCAGGTGATTCCCTATTTGGTTTTTGAGCGGAATGGAGAAATATTTTTAATGAGAAGGAAAGCAGATCATACAGATTTGCGACTTGCCAACAATTATTCAATAGGAGTGGGAGGCCATCTTAATAGGCGGGATATCAACGGATCGGGAATAATGTCCTGGGCAAAAAGAGAATTTGAGGAAGAGATTGAATATGACGGGAAGTATAAAGTTGAAATTTTGGGAATTTTGAACCATGACGCAAACGATGTCGGATTGGTGCATATTGGTTTGGTTGTCAAAGTTATTGGTGACAGCGATAAGATTGCCATTCGGGACGAGCATAAATCCGGTGAGCTGGTGCCGATTGGCGAGGCTAGTAAAGTTTACAAACAAATGGAGACATGGAGCCAAATCGTTTATGACTATTTGCGGGGTGGGGAAAGTGTTAAAAGCGGTACAGATAATTTTTCCGGGATTTTGCCAGATTGGATTATCGAGAAATATATCAGAGAGGGAACTATTAAAATTTCACCGCTTCCTAAAAACTGGCAGGATGCAATAGACCAGGTTTCGATGGACTTTCACATGGGTGTAAATATTAAACTTTTCAAGGCGGGGACTTACAGATTTATTGATACCAAGCGGGGTTTGCCAAATGACGCGATGGAAGAAATAAATCTTGAAGAAGGCGACCCGTTTATTTTAGAACCCGGATCGTTTGCCATTGCTTCCACCCGCGAAGTTTTGAGATTGCCTGCGGATATTTTGGGAAGGCTGGAGGGAAAAAGTTCTCTTGCGCGGCTTGGTATTTTAGTTCACTCAACTGCGGCAAGATTTGATCCGGGATGGAACGGAGCACCAGTTCTGGAACTTGGCAATTTAGGGCCAAAACCGGCGATACTTTATTGTGGCATGCCGATTTGTGCTTTCACCTTTGAAAAAATCGGAGCACCTGTTAAGATGCCATATGAAGGATCGAGATCCGATCGTTATTCCGGGTCTCGTGACGCAGTTGCATCAAAAATTGAGAAAAGTGTGAATAATAAGTAAATTATTAATTTCTAATTACTAATTACTAATCAATTTTTAAATTAAAAAATTCCCAAAAATTATTTAGATCAATTAGAATAATTAGATAAATTTAACTATGACGAATTCTGGTAAGTTAATTCGCAGAAAAGCTCCGCTTATTGTTTTTGAGGGTGCCGACGGTTCAGGTAAAACTACTCAATCAGAACTACTAAATCAATATTTTTCAAAGAATAAAATTCCGTTTTCTTATATTTCCTTTCCAAGATATGAAGATTCTATTTGGGCGCAAATGGTGAAGCGTTATTTGATGGGAGAGTTTGGTGGCGTAGACGAAGTGGATTCATATTTCGGCTCCATGCTTTATGCGGGAGACAGGTTAAGTGCGCGGGATGAAATTAGGGGTTGGTTGGCTGAAGGGAAAATAGTTATTGCAAACCGATATACTCCATCTAATATGGCGCATATGGGGGCAAAACTAAAAAGCCAGAGTGAAAAATCAAAATATATAAAGTGGTTGGAAGAGTTGGAATATGGAGAAAATAAAATTCCGAGAGAAGATTTGGTATTGTTTTTGCATGTACCGGTTGAGGTATCCAAAAAATTGATGGGAGGACGGTCTGTTGATATCCATGAAAAAAATATTCGATATTTGGAAAAGGTCGTCGTACAATACGTGCGATTAGCAAAAGAGCGGGAGAATTGGGAAACTATTGAATGTATAAGGGACGGAAAGATTATTGAAGAATCCGAAATTGGTGAAATGGTTTTGGAAGTTTTGAGAAAAAGAAAAATTATTTAATGGCTAACCCCTTTTATTCTTCGGAAAAATTTACAAAAGAAGAAGCATGGTATATCGAACCTTTTTTTACAAACCTTGATAAAAACGTTTTCGCTGCAAAATATTTGCCAAGCGAAGTTTTGGGTGCTCTTGCGTCACGCTACAGCAGATCTACTAAAGGCGTCCGAAGATTATTTTTCGACGAGTACATAAAACCGATTCTGGAACCCAATCTGGAAGGAGCCGGCAAAGATTCAATACGCGAAGCTGAAGTGATGAGAAAAAAACTTGTTTCTTTTGTCGAATATCTTCACACCCACGGGGGTTGGGAAACAGTTGTTAACAGCCGACGGGCCCGCGAGTTTTTTGAAAAGTGGCTGGCAGCTTATGGCGACGACTCGATCGCTCAACTTGCAGGCGCCCATATATTTTTCGAGAACGTTTCCCAGGTTGCAGTAAAACATCTGGAAGATTTTAGGATTGGTTTTGCTCCACTGGAAAAATCTACACGTTATGTTTTGTTTGACCAAAAAGTTAACGGGAGATGGCTTTATTTTGCAGACCCGAATCTTGTTAAGTCAAAATACGGAGCTGAATTTTTGCGGCTTTTAAACATGCTTTTCAGAAATTATGCAGCAAGTGTCGAACCGCTCTCCAAATACCTTCGAAAAATATTTCCAATGAAAGGCGACCAGAGCGAGCGCGCATATCGGGAGACGATAAAAGCAAAGACTTGCGACGTACTTAGATATTATTTGCCCGCCGCCACACTTACCAATGTCGGGTTTTTTGGGGTAGGCCAGGCTTTTGAATATGTTTTGACTAAATCTTTTGCCCATCCGCTTTATGAGGTGAGGCAGCTGGCGAAATTAGCACAAGCGGAACTTACTTTCGTAATTCCGTCGATGGTAGAGCGGGCTTCGAGTCCGCGGGGCAAAATTTACCAAAAATATGTTTCAAAAACGGAAAAAAACCTGGAGCTTTTGACAAAAAAATTGATTGTCGGTGACCAGGTTCCGGTTAGCGGTCCGAGTGCAGATTTGGTCGAATGGGACATGGATGCTGAGGACAGAATTGTTGCCAGTATTTTATATAAGTATTCGAAGATGGGATATGTGAGGATCAAAGACCAGGTTTCCAAAATGAGCGAAAAACAAAAGGCAGATATTATTAAAAAGGCCATTTCACTTCGACGTGTCCGTCAAATGCGAGTAATAAGAGCTTTTGAAAATACTTATTACAAATTCGATATCGTTGCCAATTTCGGGGCTTATCGCGATTTACACAGACACAGAATGTTGACCCAGGAAAGGCAGAGACTTACCACTGAGCTTGGTTACGATGTTGCGCCGGATTTGATAAACGCTAAGATGGCGAACAATTATTTGGTTGCTGCAAATAAGGTCAATAAGTTTTACAAAAAAATTTCCGGAGAGTTTCCTGACGCCGCACAATACGTAGTTATGCTTGGAAATAGAATGAGATGGTATCAGTGGGAGAATTTGCGCGAGCTTGCCTGGGAAGCAGAGCTTAGAACCGGCCCGCAGGGTCACCCGGATTACAGGAAGATTGAACACACGAAAGTCGAAGCGGTGCGTGTTGTCCATCCGGCACTTATCAGGGTTCTTAAATTTGTCGATTTTAATGAGTACGATTTGGCAAGACGCGAAAGCGAGAAGAGAATAGATAGGAAATTAGGACTTATAAAGTAAAGAGATAGTTTTGAAAAATTCATTTAAAGGAAAGGGGGTGAGGTCATGAAAATAAAGTTACCATTTGGTGGATCCAAAGAGAGAGGAATTATCAGCCAAGGTATACAACCTTTGCCAAGTGCGGCAGAAGATCCACATGCAGGATTAGTTGCTTACTATGCTGCAGATCGTACACCGATTGAAAAAGTTGTAACTGCTCTTGACGGACAATTCAAAGATCCGAAGCTTGTCGGTGCACTTGTCGTAAGAATTGAGGCTGCGAGACAGGCGAAACGGGAACGGGATTTGCCTAATCCTTAGGAATTGACAATTAAAATTATTAATTTATAATAGATTTCAATAATGGGTTGGGAAAAGTTTCCAGCCGATTTTTTTGGGAAAAATGACAGAGAGAAGAAAACTTCCTGAAGGCCTTGAGGAAGAAGTTGGCCCTGTTATTGCTAGGCAGCTTTTAACGACTGGCAGTATTTCTTTTGATCCTAAGGACGAATCTGTTGTTCTACAGTTTGATAGTTTGCTGCCACCACTCGTTGAAACAGACAGGTTTTATGGTGGTAATTTTCATAAAACCATGAAGGACTATTTAAAAGAAAGCTCACAAGTAAGAAGGAGTAAAAATTAAAAATGGAAAGAAATGAATTTTTAGATAAAAACCTTGTTGACAGTATTTTGCCTCCGGTGCCGGGATTTAAAAAAAGATCCAGAAAAGCATCTCCTCCTCCTAGTACTGAGTCTGTTTCTTTAGGTTATCAAGTAAACCCGGAAATAAGGCCCGAGTTAGTTGAAGACTCCATGACGAGACGGGCACTTTCAGGTAAGACAGTTTCCTTCAGTCCTGATTAATTTGCAATTTATTTTGACTGTTGATATAGTTCCCATATCACACACGCTAGATTTATCTCCTTGACTACGGTATCTAGCGGAGGAGAAAAAAGGAGATATTGATATGTTGATTCCATCAATGCAGGAACTGCTTGAGGCCGGAGTTCACTTCGGTCATCAGGTTCGTCGTTGGAACCCAAAAATGAGGCCGTATATTTTTACGGCTCGCGAGGGGGTTCATGTTATAGACCTCGAAAAGACTTTTGCCAAGCTTGCAGAAGCATGCGATTTTGTTAAAAGTATCGGGGAAGGCGGCGGAGTGATGATTTTTCTGGCATCTAAAAAACAAGCTAGGTCTATTATTGTCGAAGAAGCAACGAGAGCCGGAGCAAAGTATGTCGTCGAAAGATGGATAGGCGGGCTTTTGACCAATTGGGAACTGACAAGCAAAAATATTAAGAAACTTGTCGATTTAAAAGCTAAGAAAGAGGCTGGAGAGTTTAAAGAGAGAACCAAAAAAGAAAACCTTTTAATTGACAGGGAAATTGCCAAGTTGCAGAGATTATATGGAGGCGTCGAGGATTTGGAAAAATTGCCCGATGCAATTTTTGTGGTGGATGTGAGGAAAGAAGAAAATGCTTGCCGGGAGGCTTTAAAAAAAGAAATTCCGGTTGTCGCAATTGCAGACACAAACGCGAATTTGGATTTGGTAACTTATCCCATTCCGGGAAATGATGATGCCATCAAGGCGATAAAGGTTATTTGCGCTGCTGTTGCAGACAGCTATCTTGAAGGCAGACAAGCATTCGAGAAAAAATCCGCGAGAGAAAAATTAGAAGCAGATAAAAAGGCGGCAATTGCCGAGAAAGCTGCAGCTAAAGCATCAGAAGATAAAACAAGTGGTAATTAATGGGCGTATCTTTGGATCAAATTAAGCAGTTACGAGAAAAAACAAGTGCTGGTGTTGCCGATTGCCGGAAGGCTTTGGAGGAGGCGGGCGGCGACTTTGAAAAAGCGGAAGAGCTTTTGAAAAGCTGGGGTATAGACAAAGCCGCAAGCAAAGCTGACAGGGAGGCCGGTCAGGGTTTGGTAGAAACTTATATTCATAGTGGTGGCAAAGTCGGTGCGATGGTGGAAGTTAACTGCGAAACGGATTTTGTTGCCAGAACAGACGAGTTTAAAACGTTGGCTCACGAGGTTGCCATGCAGGTTTCTGCAATGGACCCAAAAGATGTTGAAGAACTTTTGGAGCAAGAATATATTCGGGATTCATCTAAAAAAATTGGGGACTTGGTAAAAGAAGCAATTGCAAAACTCGGGGAAAATATAGTAATCAAGCGCTTTATGAGATTTGAATTAGGACAATGATGACAGAAAGATTGCCTGAAACTTACTTGAAAACGTTTGCACAGTTGGATTTAGAATCACAAAAAGCTGTCGCAGATTATTTGAAGGGAGTGAGAGATAAATTTACCAGTGGTGGACTTAAAGCGGTGGTGGATTGGGATTTATATTTAAGCCTGGATAACGAAAAGGTTGGTGTAAGCCCTCTATTTATTTTGGGTTTGGAAACGAGGGTAATGTCGCAAACATATAAGGAACTTACTGGTGCAAGATAAATTATGGATTTAAATTCTGCCAGGTTAAAAATGAATGATGCGATTTCGCATCTTAAGGGTGAGCTTGCCCAGATTAGAACGGGAAGGGCGAGCGCAAGTTTAGTTTCTGACATCATGGTGGAGGCTTACAACTCCAAGATGATGGTCAAGGAGCTTGCGCAAATTACGACTCCGGAGCCGGCTGTTATTTTAATTTCCCCTTGGGACAAATCAATTATTACAAATATTGTCGGTGGAATTTCCAAAGCCAATATTGGCTTAAATGGAGTCGTGGACGGTGATTTGATCAGAATTGTTATTCCTCCACTGACGTCGGAGAGACGGGAAGAGTTTATCAAGCAAATGCACGGAACTTTGGAGAAATACCATGTGCAGATAAGGCAATTAAGACATGAAGCGAGAGAAGACTTGAAGTCTCAAAAAGAATCGGGATCGATTTCGGAAGATGAAGAAAAAAGGCTTGGGGAGCAATTGCAAAAGTTGCACGATGAGTACATTGAGGCTATTGAAGTTGCGGGAAAAGCAAAAGAAGAAGAGTTGAGACAAATATAATTAACTCAAATCGCAAATCTTAGATCTCAAAACTATATCTTAAAACTTATATCTTGAGATTTTAGATTTGAAATGTAGATTTGAGTTTTGAATTTTGAGATTTAAGATATTATGTTAACAGTTATCGTTTTCATTTTAATTCTGTCGGTCTTGGTTATGCTTCACGAGTTGGGGCATTTTTTAATGGCGAAAAGGGCCGGAATTGGTGTTGAGGAATTTGGTTTCGGTTTGCCGCCCAGGATTTGGGGAAAGAAAATCCGCGGAACAATTTATTCTATAAACTGGTTGCCGTTTGGGGGTTTTGTGCGGCTGGTTGGAGAAGATCCGGATGATAAGCAAAGCTTTTCTTCGAATAAGCAGAGCTTTTCTTCGAATAAAAAAATTGAACCGAAAAATAGCTTTGCTGTAAAAACTTTACCGCAGAGAATACTGGTAGTTATTGCAGGTGTGTTTATGAATTTTATGCTGGCAATTGTTATCTTTTACGTCGTAGTTGCTGCACTTGGGTTTAAGGTAAGCTTGCCACTTTTGGTCGAGCATAAGTTCAAATTTGTGGATCAGTCAAAACAAGTTCTTGTAGAAGGAGTGAATCCCGGATCTGCAGCAGATGGGGCAGGTATTAAACCGGGAGACTCGATTATTTATGCCAGCAGTCAAAAAATAGATTCTATAGACAGTTTGCAAAAGGTGATTCGTGCGAACCAAGACAAGCAAATCGAACTAGTATTGGAAAATCCTGCAAATAACTCAAAAAGAACAGTCTTTGTCGTTCCTCAGTTTAGTGAAGAGTTAAATGTACCTGCAATTGGTGTGGGACTCGGTGAACTTTTGGTTTTGAATTATGACACTCCCATGCAAAAGCTTTTGAGCGGTTTTATTCACAGTTATAACACTGTAGATTACAGCATTAAAATTTTTGGAGAATTAATCGGTTATTCTATGAAATCGCGCGATTTTACTCCGGTTCGCGAGGGAGTTTCCGGACCGGTCGGAATTGCACAAATCACTTCGCAGGCTGTTGCGATGGGGCCAATTTCCGTTTTACAGCTTGCCGGTCTGCTTTCCCTAAACCTTGCAGTTGTTAATGTTCTGCCAATTCCGGCTCTTGATGGCGGGAGATTTTTCTTTTTGCTGATTGAAGCAGTTACCAGAAGAAAAATTTATCCAAAGATTGAAAAGTGGGCACACACAATTGGTTTTGCACTGCTTTTAGGCCTGATTGTTTTAATTACTTTTAACGATATTGCAAAACTTCTTCGCTGAATTTTGTTACCTCCGTCATTGCGAGGATCCGGCGAAGCCGAAGACGAAGCAATCTATCTAATTATTTCTTCGTATAAATCGTTGAAATCTTGATTCATAGAAGTTATAAGTTTCAATTTTTTACTTCTCGAGCCAGCTTTTAATTGTTTTTCTCTTTTAATGGCCTCTTCAATGCTCTTATAAATTTCGTAGTAAATCAATTTGTATATGTTGTTGCAATATAAACGAAATATTGTTTTTCTTGCATAACTCTATGGTAAGATTGCTTCGCTTCGCTCGCAATGACAAAAAAATGGTAACAATTGATGATTTTCAAAAATTAGACATAAGAGTCGGGAAGATTGTTAAAGTTGAGGATTTTCCGGAGGCGAGGAAACCTTCATACAAGTTAACTATTGATTTTGGCGATGAAATCGGAACTAAACACTCTTCCGCTCAGCTTGTCGATCTCTACACAAAAAAGGAACTAGAAGGTAAACTGGTTCTAGGTGTGGTAAATTTAGAACCGAGACAAATTGGCCCGTATGTTTCTGAAGTGCTGACTATTGGAGTACCGAACGATGATCACCACTGTATTTTAGTCGTTCCGGATAAAGACGCTAAGGAAGGAGTGCGGTTATATTGAGCCTATAACGGGGTGAGCCTATAACAGGGTTGCACCCTGTATACGTTGTGGTGATAGGCTAAACGTATATATGAAATACTCACAGCTTTTTGGAAAAACAATTAAAGAGACACCTCGAGATGCAACACTTGTATCGCACAAGCTTTTATATAAAGCAGGTTTTATACGTGAATCAACAGCAGGAAGATATTATTTTCTTACTTTAGGAGTAAGAGTTCAACAAAAAATCCAGAAGATAATAAAAGAAGAAATGGATGCTACTGGGTCACAAGAAATACTTGTGCCAATATTG
>MFAZ01000016.1:10468-10610 GCA_001776335.1 Candidatus Curtissbacteria bacterium RIFCSPHIGHO2_01_FULL_41_11
AACAAACCGGACGAAGTCAGTAGGATTTGAATTAATGGTAATAAAAGATAGAAACAAAACGGAATTTGTTCTGGGGGGCACGGCTGAAGAAATGATTGTTGATTTGGTTCGGAAATTCCAGGTTTCTTATAAAGATTTACCT
>MFAZ01000017.1:0-3457 GCA_001776335.1 Candidatus Curtissbacteria bacterium RIFCSPHIGHO2_01_FULL_41_11
AGATACCGTTTCTCCACCCCGCGGTGTTTGAGAATTTTAGCAGAAATAATGCTTTTAATCAACCATTTTTAGGTTATCAATCAAAATTGTTGATTGCTAATTTAGGGGTTGCATCTTTAATTGTTAGTTGTTACAATGACAGTTGGAAAAGCAATGCTCTTTTGAGGTGGTAACGGCAGATGGAAATTTTTATCTGCTGGTTATTTTTTAGGGTGAGAGATTTAAAAACACAAAACTTTTGGTTTTTCTACGTTACTCGCTAACAGGCGAGTTTTTGTAGTAGGTTTTTAAATCGCCCAACAAAAAAACCACAATACATAACTCGCCAGATGAGGCGAGTTTTTTTGTGCCCGCCTCGCCCGACGAGCGTGCCAGTCGAGGCGGGGGTACAAGGAGGTGAGTAATGTGATTGAGAAACAAAGATGTTGCGATGTAACTGTTATAAGAAGGTCAACGTCACGGCCTTTCGAAATAGGTGTGATCGATAAAAATACAGTATGGGTTGATGTTGAAAGCCTAGACAAACACGCAAATTTACCTGTTCCCGAAAGATTTGCGCGGGATCAATGGACTTTAGAGCGTCATATAAGATCTATAGGAACTACTGCACAAGATGAGGAAATACAAGCAAGTAATTTAGATAGGTCAAATGGCAGCTCGAGTGGGGTTGCTAGAGGTGATGCTTTGCTTAAAGCACTCAACGCAAAGCTTAGGCATGAAGAAGCAGTTAGTCACGCACCGGAATTATTAAGGGATCATTTGTTGGCCAGATAGATGAGGTAGAATAGTTTTTATGGCGAATTTGGGCGCAATTGAAAGGCGCTTGAAGGAATTTGGAATTGAGTATTCAATTATTGATCTAGGTGGTGAGATTTATCGGGTAGAGGACGTGGTGAAGGCCGGAGTTAATCCGGCTGAGGTAGTAAAAACCTTACTTGTCAGATCTATCGTTAAACGCGGCTTAGAATTTAAGACAGAGTTTAACGCTCTGGCAATACGGGGTGGTGACAGGCTGGATTTTAAAAAGGTGAGACGGATTTTTGGTCCGAAGACTGATTTGGCAAAGGTCGATGAAGTTAAAGAAGTTGTCGGAGTGCCGGTTGGCGCTGTTTGCCCAATTGCAATAAATGAGCCGGTTTATTTCGACGAAGCAAAAACTGCTGAGGAGAATCAGACTGCTACACGTCTTCGTGTAGGAGTCTATTTTGACCATGCGGTAATGAAACTTAGAAATGTGAACTTGGGTTCCGGGGATTTAACATGCGGTCTGGATATGACGCTTGCTGATCTATTGAAAGCAGTGGGAGAGTTTCAGGAAGCCGATTTGGTTTGATTGGAACAATGTCTTGCTTAACTTTCGTCTCATTAATATTTGTTCTATAATTGCCATCCATGACAGAAGCTGTATTTGGTGATCCGGTTAGAGAAGCAGAACAGCGAGTTGGGATAGAAACAGTCCAACTGTATCGCGGCTGGCACAAATTTGAGCAGACTCTATCCGAAGACAAGAAAGTTGACGGGAGAGATTTTGATCTTGTCGAGCATGATTATGAGGAGATTATTTTTGGTTCGCGCGGTGAAGTAATCGAAAGATTAGAAGATTTGTCGGCAAGAATTGATCCAATTTCTCCAACTCTGGAATTTATAAAAGCTAAGTTGGTCGCTTCGGGGTATTTTTTGAGAGCTCTTCACTTTAAAGAAAGATTATTGCTAGATGAGTATGCGCAAAAGACAATACTGATAACACCGGAAAGGCCCAGTATTCCGGACTTGGAAATACAGCAAGAGAAGGTCTTTAACCTTCTTCCGGTTATTGGTTATTCTGGAAATCGTCAGGGCTTTGAAAGATTTATCGCTGAAAAAGTTTTGAGCCGTGAGCAGATAGAAAGACAGTTTGAGGAGGCTAGAGAGAAATTTCTCCCACTGATTGCAGATGGTTTGGGGCTGAGTTATTTGTTGCCTCTGGATTATCATCAAGAATTTCAAAGTAAACCTGAATTTTGGGTTTGTTGGATCAAGGGTGAAAGGCAAAGGTTTGAATTTATTATTAATACTCATCCGAATAATCAAAACAGATTGTTTGCTGGGAATATGGAGCTTTTGGCAATTCACGAAATGGCCGGTCATTTACTGCAAGGTTATAAATGGAGAGATAATGTCAGACGAGCTACCATGAACCCGGGTCTTGCAATAACTTCTCTTCCTGGTCCTGAACACTGGGCTTGTGAGGGTGTGGCCGATGCCTTACCATATTTGCTGCCGGAAGTATTTGAAGAGTTGAGTGATTATGGCAAGTTAGCACTAGAGGCTGTGCATTTAAGAGATCTAGTATATTACAGGGCACATTTTATGATTGATGAAGGTGAGTCACTTCCAACAGTAGCCTCATTTGTTGAAGAGTATCTTCCTTACGAAGAGGAAGATACGGTAGCGATGGAATATGAGGATAGGCAAAAGCCAAGGTTTAGATCTCATTTGCTAAATTATCCTGACGCCGGTCGCTATTTTAGACAAGTTGCACCACAATTAGGTTCAAAATCAAGAGATCTGGCGAGAGCTCTGATGGAGCAACCTATGACTCCACAAGGTGTTAGAAATTTTGTAGGGTCGCTTGCAGCTTAGAAACAATTTATATGTGTCCCGAAGCCGATTTGGTCTAGGCCGCTTGAGGAAATTTATATTTTTTCCATGGGCTTATCATTCTGTTGCCGGAGCGTGTCATTTTATACTTACTATCTTTGAGTTTGAATACTGCTCCTTCGTACCCTCCTTTTTCTAATGATTCGAGAAGCATCCGTTTGTCTTTCGCTGTTAATGCGTATCCAGCTGCCGAAATATGTATTCCCTCTGGCAGAGTGGCAAGGAGAGCTCTTAATCTCGCCTTCCTCTGAAGTGTGACCTTTTCACTAATGGCCACACCATCTAAGAAAGGGATATCGAAAGCGATGTACCTGAATGGATGGTTAGGCCGGACTGCCATAATTGGACTTGGGGTTCTTCTATAAATAACTTCGTTTCTGTCTGCATTGGTTCTGCCTTCACCAAAAATTATCTCGCCGTCTAAAACTGCCGCATGTCTTTGCCCAATTAGTTTAAAGTCTCTTTCCAATTCCGGGAACTTTTCTGTAACAACCATACCGCTTTTTGTTTTGATTCTTACCGGACCGCCTTTTTGGATGTAGACTAATCCTCTCATACCATTCCATTTTTGTTCGACTATACAATTTTCCAGATGACGTGGTATTGATATGAAGAGTCCTGGTTCCAAAGGATCTATTTTTGGAAGCAGAATTTCTGTTGTTCTTGGTCTTCTATCCGGGCTCATTACAGGCGCATTCTAGCAAATTTGACCCCATTTTGCTCTGCTTTGCAGAGCTACGGAAACTCTAATGGAGATTGTGCTCCAGAGGTGAGATAATTAAAGGGTATGAAAAAACGGATTCTGACGGGTGATCGG
>MFAZ01000017.1:3507-8878 GCA_001776335.1 Candidatus Curtissbacteria bacterium RIFCSPHIGHO2_01_FULL_41_11
GCGATCATTATGAAGAAGCGTATTCTTACTGGGGACAGACCTACCGGCCGTTTGCACCTGGGTCACTATGTTGGCTCTCTAAAGAATAGGGTAAGGCTTCAGGACGAGTATGAATGTTTTTTTATAATTGCCGATTTGCATACTTTAACCACGAGACCGGAAAGAACCGGAGAACTTGAGGAGAATATCCGGCAGCTGGTTATTGATTATCTTTCTGTTGGGATTGATCCCGGAAAGTCGACAATTTATCTGCAATCGCAAATTCCGGAGGTTGCTGAACTCTCCTTTATATTTAGTAACCTTGTAACTGTTCCGCGAGTCGAGAGAATCCCCACATTAAAGGATGTGATGAGAGACTCAAATATCCAAATTCCATCACTTGGCCTTTTAACATATCCGGTTTTGCAGTCTGCCGATATTTTGATGGTGCGAGCACACCTTGTGCCGGTGGGGAAGGATCAGGCATCGCATATCGAGTTAACGAGGGAGATAGCAAGGGATTTTAACCGTTTGTATGGAGAAACATTGCCCGTGCCGGAGGCCTTAATTCCTGACGATATTGGTACTTTGCCGGGGACAGATGGTAAAGCAAAAATGAGCAAGAGCGTCGGCAATGTTATTAATTTATCGGATGATTCAGAGACAGTTAGAAAAAAGGTAATTGGAATGTTTACAGACCCTGCGAGGGTTCATGGAAACGAACCGGGTAAGGTAGAAGGTAATCCGGTTTTTGTTTATCTGGATGCGTTTGCGGGAGACGGGGATATGAAGAAGATCGAAGAGCTGAAAAACAGATATACAAAAGGTGACATAAAAGATGTTGAGGTAAAAGAATATTTATTTGAGGGTTTGGAGAGGTTCCTGGTGCCAATCAGAAAAAGGCGGGCAGAGTTAGAGAATCAACCAGAGTTGATTGATAAGATTTTGAGAGAAGGAACGGAAAAAGCAAGGACGGAAGCCCAAGAGACTTTGAAGCTGGTTTTGGATGCAATGAGTTTAAACTACTTTTCCGTAAAACGCTAAGTAATCTCTGGCAATTTCCTGAATCAAATGATAGAATTATCGTCTGAATATGCCCACCCTTAAGGACGATAATTTTCAGCAGAAGGAAGATTCGAAAAGCAAACGAATCAAAGCACCCATTCCAAAAATGGGAGGCAAATCTTCATGGCGTGGTTTTGTAATTTACGGACTTCTGGGAATTCTACTTTTTGCCTTTTTTGTGATGACTTCAAGCCCTGGGGATCGCCTACTGCCAAGCGAGCCTTTATCTACGGTTATTAACGACGTTCGGGATAGCAAGATAGATCAGATAGAGATTGACGGTGATAGAATTTCGGTTCGGCTCAAAGATGGCAAGGAGTATATATCCCGCAAAGAGGAAAGCGAGTCTTTATTTACGGCATTTGAGGCGGCCAAGGTTGATCCTACTTCAACAAAAATCATTGTTAAAGAC
The DNA here is from genome assembly GCA_001776335.1 of Candidatus Curtissbacteria bacterium RIFCSPHIGHO2_01_FULL_41_11. Classification (GTDB taxonomy): domain Bacteria; phylum Patescibacteriota; class Microgenomatia; order Curtissbacterales; family GWA2-41-24; genus 2-01-FULL-41-11. The sequence goes on from MFAZ01000017.1 coordinate 4,964, forward strand.
AGGACTTTTTCGCAGGCATGGGGAACAATTCTAACCACATTTTTGCCTCTTGTGCTGATGGTCATTTTCTTCTTTTTTATTTTTAGGCAGGCGAGAGAAGGCGCTTCTTCCGTGTTTTCGTTTGGGCAATCCCGTGCTAAGCAGTTTTCCAAAGATATGCCAAAAATTACGTTTAACGATGTTGCGGGAGTAGACGAGGCAAAACAGGAGCTGCAGGAAGTTGTGGACTTTTTAAAACATCCGGAAAAATACCGGGCGGTTGGAGCCCGTACTCCAAAGGGAGTTTTGTTGGTTGGGCCGGCAGGAACCGGTAAAACGCTTTTGGCAAAAGCTGTGGCGGGTGAGGCTGGCGTGCCATTTTTCTCTGTTGCCGGAAGTGAGTTTATGGAAATGTTGGTAGGTGTTGGTGCTGCAAGAGTTCGTGATTTATTTGCTCAGGCAAAACGTACAGCGCCAGGAATTATTTTCATCGACGAAATTGAATCAATCGGAAGAATGCGCGGTATGGGATTTTCGGGCGGGCACGATGAGCGTGAACAAACACTGAATCAAATTCTTGTTGAAATGGATGGATTCGCACCCAATGAAAACGTAATTGTAGTGGGTGCTACAAACAGACCGGACCTTTTGGATCCGGCTCTAATGCGACCTGGAAGGTTTGACAGAAGAGTGGCTTTGGATCTACCTGACATCGAAGGCAGGAAGTCGATTATTAAAATTCATATGAAGGGTAAGCCTTTTGGAAAAGAGGTAGACATAGAGCGAATTGCCAAACGAACTGTTGGTTTTAGCGGAGCAGATCTTGCCAATATGTTGAACGAAGCTGCAATTTTGGCAGCGCGGGAATCCCGAAAGGAGATCAATAATATAGATCTTGAGGAGGCTGCAACAAAAGTAAAGTTGGGGCCGCAAAGGAAGAGGTTGTCGTCAGAGGAGGAACGAAGAATGACAGCATATCATGAGGCGGGGCATGCAATTGTTGCCCATTACCTGCCACATGTAGACCCGGTTCACAGGATTTCTATTGTTTCCAGAGGGAGTACAGGCGGCCATACGTTGGTTCCGCCGGCTATCGACCGATATACAGAAACAAAGACAAGACTATTGGAGCGAATCGCGACACTTCTTGGAGGAAGAGCTGCAGAAGAGCTTATTTTTGGTGAATTCACAACAGGAGCATCTTCGGACCTTGATATTGCTTCTACACTGGCGCGGGAAATGGTTACAGAATTTGGGATGAGTAATCTGGGGCCGACTATTTTTGCCCCAAGACCACAATTTGGTACCTGGCCGATCGGCGAAAGCGTGCAGGTTTCACCGGAGCTTTCGGCCAAAATTGACCGGGAAATTTCCCGAATTATTGATACCGGCTATGAGAAGGCGAAGGAAGTTTTGAAAAGGCGGAGACCAAAATTAGATTTGGTAGCCGAAACTTTACTTGAAAAAGAGACATTGGAACGAGATGAATTTGAAAAGCTGGTCGGAAAACCTGTAAGTGACGGAGAAGTGAAGTTCAAAAAAGCAAGAATGACAAAAAGTGCGCAAGCTTAGTCAACTCCTTGATTTGTACTTATCGAACGTTTATTATTCTCGAAGTAATTTTTTATGAATGATATTGAAAGAAATTCTGGTCATGGTTTAACAGAGGCTCAAGTTGGAGTCGCTTCTTTGATGATTGATTCTTTGCAGGAAGCAGAGAATCCGGGTGCTGTATTTAGAGAATTTCTAGCGGCAGCACGTTTTTTAGACGGTTTGGGTGTAGTTCCAAAAGAAAAGGTTTTAGATCAGTCGGGAAATGTGGTAGAGATGCAGCTTATTCCAATTGTTGACGATATTCATAAAGGAACAACGACTTATGCTACTGTAACAGGCAAAGTTTTTATAGCAAGGAGTGTTGTGGAAAATGGGGAAGTTGTTAGAGCTTGGCTATCGGACATTCCTCTTGCTGATCCCGATTTTGCAGAGGTGCTTCATGGTGGTGTTAGTGCGATGAGGCACATAATAGAACCACAGATGGGGTTGGAAGTTAAAACTAAATCACACCCTACCGCAGAAATTTAACAACAGCTTTTCATTTAGTACAATATCCAAGTGAAGAAACTTCTTCTTATTGACGGTAATTCACTTTTGCATAGGGCTTATCACGCGCTCCCGCCTCTGACAGACCGGCATGGAGAGATGGCGAATGCCGTATTTGGATTTTCCAATATGATTTTGAAGGCGATTGGCGAGATAAAGCCGACCCACATTGCCTGTGCTTTTGATACTGCGGCGCCAACATTTAGGCATATTGAATTTGAGAAGTATAAAGCGCAGAGAAAAGCCCCTCCGCCGGATTTGTACCCGCAACTTCCCAAGGTGAAAAAAGTTTTGGATGCTTTTGGAATACCCTATTTTGAGAAAGAAGGATACGAGGCGGATGATTTATTGGCGACTCTGACCGTGAAATCACTTTCAAATGTCATTGCGATCCGGCGTAAGCCGGAGAAGCAATCTCAAACAAAAGGGAAAAAGATTGCTTCGTCAAGGACTCCTCGCAATGACAGAGTAGATCAGGTTATTATACTTTCCGGTGATCGTGATGTTTTGCAGCTCGTAGATGGAAATATAAAAGTACAAATGCCGGGCTGGAATTTGAATCAAACAAGCCTGTATGGGGCTGCTGAAGTCAGGGAAAAATTTGCACTGGAGCCCCACCAGATGGTAGATTATAAATCGTTAATTGGAGATTTAAGCGACAACATCCCCGGGATTGCTGGAATCGGACCTGTGACTGCGGCATCCCTGTTGCATAAATTTCATACCCTAGAAGAGCTTTTTGCTCAGCTTGAGAGAAATCCCGGTTCGCTGGGGAATGTTGCCGAAAAACTGAAAGCAGGCAGGGACGTGGCAGTTGCTGCTAAGCGATTGGTTGAACTTGACCGGAACGTAGATATTGAATTTAAAGTTGGTGATCTGAATTTTAATCCTGACTGGGAAAAAGTTCGGAGAGAATATGAAGATCTGGGATTTAAGTCAATTGTTAGTAAGCTTCCCGGAATGAATAAAGAAGAGGTTTCAAAAGTCTCAAATGTATCAAATAATAATAATGAAGACCAACTGAAATTAATTTAGAGATGAACCAAATTCAGGCAGTTATTTTTGATCATGACGGAACGATGGTGGATTCCGAAACCGCAAGGCGGAATGCTACTGCCCAATTTGTCATGGAGAGTTGCGGTATGGATCTTGCCAATGAGCATTATCGTTTAATGATGAGAGTTATTGGCAGGCATGAGCCAACACAATTGTTGATGAAACATTATCCAATTTCTGGCGAACTGGAGGCTTTATCCGCAAGACGGCTTGAACTGTTCCAAGAAGAGTGGGAAAGATGGAAGTTGATGCCGGGCGTGCGAGAAGTTTTGGGAAGGGCCAGTAAAATGGGTCTGAAGCTGGGTGTGGCAAGTAATAGTGAGGGAGATTATGTATGCAGAAGTTTGGACACTGTGGGCGTTTTGGAAATGTTCGACGTGGTTGTCGGCCGTGAGGATTTAGTGAAAAGTAATGGCAAACCAGACCCGGAAATTTACCAAATTGCTGCAGACAGACTCGAGGCGAGTCCCGAAAACTGTGTGGTTTTTGAAGACGCACCAAGTGGAGTTTATTCCGCACGGGATGCCGGCATCGGAAGAATAATCTATGTTTCCGACGGAAGATATAGCGAGCCTTTTTGTTCTGATGCGCATGTAAATTTGAAGAGTATGTGTGAAGTTTCAGAGGCTACGTTTCGAAAAGAGATTTTAGGTAGTGGAGAGAGATTGTTCTAATAATTTTGCTACAATTGCTTCGTGAAGGTAGCATTGGTACACGATTTTCTTACAGAGTATGGTGGGGCGGAGAGGGTCTTGGAGGCTTTGCATGAAATATATCCTA
>MFAZ01000018.1:0-5981 GCA_001776335.1 Candidatus Curtissbacteria bacterium RIFCSPHIGHO2_01_FULL_41_11
AAAACTAATGGCCGAGATGACACTTCGAGCGTATACGCAGGAGTTTGGTATCAAATCAGCAGCTTGCCGATTTTTTGTGGTTTATGGCCCTCGAGGTAAGGAAGACCATGCAGTTATGGCGATGATTGCCAGGGCTTTTATCAAACAAGACCCATTTATCATTTGGGGCAATGGCCGACAGGTCAGAAACTGGACTTATGTCGACGATATAATCTCTGGGTTTCTTCTGGCTGCTGAGAAAATTGATGATGGCACAAGCGTTAACCTTGGTTCAGAGGAGAGACTCACCGTTTTTGAAACTGCCAAGATGATCCTTGAATATAGTGGTCACAATGCCAAAGTCAAGCTGCACCCTGAAATGCCAACAGGCCCTGCAAATCGAGTAGCCAACAATAACTTAGCCAAAGAACTTCTTGGTTGGGAGCCACAGGTAAAATTTTCCGAAGGACTCGCAAAAACGATTGAGTGGTATTTTGCCAATAAAGATCGCCAAAAAGTGGCTGAAAATCTTCACAAAGTGTTGGTAGAAAGAAGCCTGAATACTAAGGCTACCCCACAGTATAAGAAAAAGACTAACGGAGAAGTTTCAAAAAAGGAATTTTATCAATCTATTCCTACCCAAGCATAATTTCTCTCTTTTAAATTTAATAGTTTCAGCTACTTACTAATCAATATAATATAATTCCCTTGTTTATGCTGACTATATTTACTTCCCCCAAAGATTTTAGGGGCCATTTTGCTGTTATTCAAGAAAATGCCATTGCAAGTTGGTGTAAAGTTCGACCAAAATGCCAAATTATTCTTTTAGGTAAAGGTTATAAAGTAGCCCAAATAGCTAAGAAATATCATGCTTTACATGTTCCAGATATCGCGATCAACGAATTTGGAACACCACTTTTGCCTGATGTTTTCAAAAAAGCTTACGAGATGGCTAAATTTAAAAAACTTGCCTATGTTAATTGCGACATTATTCTTACAGACGATTTTACCAAGGCCATTAAACAGATTAAACTTCCTAGATTTTTCATAACTGGCAGACGCTGGAATCTTAATGTCAGGTCAAAGCTTGAATTTAAAAATGGATGGCAAGACAAACTTAAAAGTCGTCTTTTAAAAGAGGGAAGACTAGACAGATATGGCGCTAACGATTATTTCGTATTTACTCCTAAAATTGATTTTGAGATGCCAGACTTTGCCCTTGGCAGGACAGCTTGGGATAATTGGTTGGTATATCAGGCCAGATATCTGAAAATACCTGTTATTGATGCGACGGATGTTATTTGGGCAATTCATCAAAAACATGATTATTCACATGCAGGAGGGTACCAGCAAGTGTGGCATGGGCCGGAAAGCCAAAGAAATAGGGAGTTGGTTGGAGATCGCCGTAAGCTTTTTAACGTCAAAAACGCCGATTATATCTTAACCAAAAACGGCATCACAAGACCCAAGGTGACATTTGACAGAGTCGTCCGAAAGATAGAAGTTGCGCCCGTTTTAGTACCAAAAGTTACTCCTTTTATCTACCCACTTACTTTCTCGATTAAATTATTCAAGTTTGTGAGAGATAAAACAAAATTATTCAGATGAAAATTCTCTTAATTAATAAATGGGTAGCAGGTGCCACTCCAGGGCCATTTTATTATCCAGGTACTTGGCGCGACACATTTGAGCTTGCTGGCGCGCTGGCAGATTTAGGACAAAAGGTTGAGATTTTGACTACCATGGTCAAAGACCACCATTTCAAAAGATTCCAAAAAGAATTCGGCAATATACTTGCCCAAAAAGGCATCAGACATCATTTCGCCAATACTTATGTTTCATTCGGTCGCAGTTTTGGCAGTTTTCGCCTGAAGATTTTTTTTGATGAGCTTTCTACAATTAGAAGTTCAAAGCCCGATATTATCCAGTACATGCAATTTGGCCCCTCACTAATTTATCCATTCGTTGGTAGAATCCCGGTTATCTTTTATAGTTGTGACCAGTTTGACCATTACCCCAAAGAGGAAGAAGATCGTAAAGATGCCATTAAAAGCTGGCAAGAGCGTCATCAATTTAAACCATGGATAATATTACAAAACCTACTCTTCATTTTTGCCGCCAAATTATTAGGGAGTTTGGGTTTAGAAGATTCTCTAAAAAGAGGAGCAAGTTTTATTTTGATGCATCCCAGGGGTTACAAAAATTTAAAGAAAAAATTTGGTCAGAAATCAAAAATATTTTTTGTACCAAAGGGCGTCAATAAAATTAATCAGCAGTCTATTAGGAAAAGAACCAATAAAGAGGTCCGAATCCTTTTTGTGGGAACAACCATTAATCGCAAGGGAATATTTGATTTATTAAAAGCGATAAAAATCGTCCAAAACCAGAATTCTAATGTTACTTTATTAATTGCTGGAACCGGACCAAACACCTCAGTTGCCAAGCTTAAAAGAGAAATTGCAACATTGCGTGTAAATGCTCGGTACTTAGGTCCAGTCAGCTTTACCAAGAGATGGTCAGTCCTTGCTAAATCAGATATATTTTGTTTGCCGTCTTACCAAGATGCTTACCCTTCGGCAATCTTGGAAGCAATGGCTTCTGGTGTGCCAGTTATTTCTACAAAGGAAATCGACTCCCCGATTGTTAATGGTGTTTCTGGACTTTTAATCAATGCAGGGAATGTCGAGTCGTTAGCTGATGCAATTTTTAGACTTATCGCCGATCCAAGTTTAAGACGGAAACTCGGAGATGGTGGAAAAATTGCAGTACAAGAACTTACGTGGGCAAGGCAAGCCACGAAACTTATCAATTTGTATCAAAAATTTCTTTCAGGATGAAGTCTATAAAATTTACACTGTTTTTAGCCATTTTTTTTAATCTCTTGGCTTGGCAATTAGTTGTCCCCATTTGGCATTTTCCAGATGAACAAGCTCATTTTGGTCAGGTAGCATTCAGAAGTGATCATGGGAGAGTTCAAAGGTATCATGAGCTTTCCACCAGTCAAGAAATTTTAATTTCTGAGGAACTTTTAGGTACCAGACGTGATAGCCAGGGCAACAATCTTTTTACATATCACCCCGAATTTAAAATCAATTATTCAAAAACCTATGAGGGGCTACACGAAGCCGAGATAGAGTCTTTAAATAACCATGTTGATCGGACAACTGAGATCATTGAGGAATCGACAAGATACCCTTTACTTTATTATTATTTTGCGAGCAAAGTTTACAATCTTTCCGGAGATGGAGATTTGTTCGCAAGAGTTTATGCAGTCCGCTTATTCTCAGCTATAATCTTTATAGCTACTATTTGGGTGATTTTTGCAATATCTCAACTAATTTTCCCAAAAAATTTCTTTTTGCAAATTAGCTTAACTAGTATGATTGCCTTTATGCCAATGTTTGTATTCTCCTCAGCAGGTGTTACTTCTGACGGATTATTCAATTTTTTGTTTATGGCCTCGATTTATCTTATTGCTAGGATACTTTTGACAAAATCGGGTTGGAAAGAAGTGATCTTATTGACCATTGCAATTATTGCAGGCATCGCCACAAAGTTCCAATTTCAAATTATTTGGCTAATAATCGCCTTTGCCATTTTTGTAATTTTCTGGCGACTTAGTATCAGGAAGAAATTGATATTCGTGGGAGGTTTAATAATCGCTGTTCCAATAATTCTGATTGCAATCAACTTCCTGCGCTTTTTTGTAAATGACTACGGAACTCCTACATTTGTCCAATTACTCAGGCTTCCGATTATCCCAGAGACTGAAGATTTTCCTTTGAGCTCCGGTATTACCTTCAAGGACCATCTCATCAACACAGTTTATCGTACTATAAGAGAAATTTTACCTTGGTATTTCGGAGTTTATAAATGGTTATCTTTAACTTTACCACCAATTGTTTACCAGATTATAAACAGGATTTTGATACTTTCGATTTTAGGTCTTATCATATGGGTTTTTAAGATAGTGAGGAATAAAAAAATTGACCAACAGACAAAAGTTCTCTTTTTTCTCGCCTACACAGCAATAGCTTATTTTATGTCCATTACAATTTTTGACTGGTATTTTATTAGAGGTCATGGATTTTCATTTGGCATCCAAGGCCGTTACTTTTTCCCAACAATTATTGCCCATATTAGTTTGGTCTTTGTGGGATTGTTGGCGATTGCTCCAAAATCTTTAAAAAAATGGGTAGCAGCTGCGCTAGTGCTTGGAGTCTTATTCTTTAATTATTTTTCTCTTTACTGGGTTGCCTTACACTATTATGATTTGGGCTCTCTAGATACATTCATTATTCAGGCCAGTCAATACAAACCAGAAATCTTTAAAGGCCTTGGGGTAGTTTTGGTGTTAGTATTATCTATCACCTCAATGACATTTTTCCTTTATGACTACATAAAAGTATTCGTCAAGACGAAGCTTACCGACTTTTCCGTAAATTAACTTATACCGCCCGTTTTTTGCACGGACTTTTTCAATAATCTTTTAAAATTCTTGTTATAATCCAAAAATGCTGAAAGTCGGGATAGTTGGGTTGCCTAATGTTGGTAAGTCGACGCTTTTTAACGCGCTTTTGAAAAAGTCCGCCTTCGCTAAAGCTTCGGTAGGACAAGCAGGTTTCGCAAAAGCTGCTAATTATCCGTTTACGACGATTGAGCCGAATGTCGGTGTGGTGGAGGTTCCGGACAGCCGGCTTGAAAAACTCAAGGAAATTGTCGAAAAAAGCGAGGGGCTGCGGCCGGAATTCAAGATTGTTCCGGCGGTCGTTCGGTTTGTCGATATTGCGGGTTTAGTAAAAGGAGCGGCACAAGGTGAAGGATTGGGGAACCAATTTCTTTCTCACATTCGCGAGGTGGATGTTATTGTTTTTGTTCTTCGCGATTTTAGCGGAGATGTGATTCGGGCGGGGAGTGAATCGCCGGAATCTGATGTGGAGGTTTTGAAAAGCGAGCTGTTCCTAAAGGACCTTGAAACTTTAAGCAAGAAACTTGAAACATTAAACCGTGATCTTAAATCTGCCGGCGGAAATGATCCACGGCATGCGATTCTGAAGGTGCTTGAGGGGGCAAAAGGGTTAGTAGAACAGGGAAAGTGGCTGAGAGAAGAGTTGACAGACGATGAGGTTGATAAAATTGCCGACTTACAACTTTTGTCGGCAAAGAAAATGATTATAGTTTTAAATTCGGATGAAGGAGAGTTGGGGAAGAAGTCAGGTGAGTCACAGGAGTCAAAGGTTTTGGAGGGAGCAATAAGGATCAGTGCGAAGATGGAGGAGGAACTCTCGGGACTTTTGGAAGAAGAACAGAAGGAATATTTGAAAGAGCTTGGGCAGGATGAGCCGGGCCTTAATATTCTGATAAGGAAGGCTTATGAAACATTGGATCTGATAACCTTTTTCACGGGAGGCCCCAAAGAGGTCCATGCATGGACTACTAAACGGGGTACCTTGGCGCCGCAGGCAGCCGGTACAATTCATACGGATTTTGAGCGGGGGTTTATTGCGGCTGAAGTCGTGGATTTTGAAAAATACATGGAAGCAGGGGGTTGGCAGGCGGCAAAATCCAAGGGGATGGTTAAAACGATTGGAAAGACTGAAAAAATTGAGGATGGAATGGTAGTGGAATTTAGATTCAATGTTTGATATCATTTGGCAACAATGAATGTCGCATCTGCCCATTCTGATAACTCTACATCAGAACTTTCAGACATTTTTTTAAAAGGAATGGAAATTGCAAATTACGAATTGATGGTTGTTGCGACTCCCGGAGAAGGAGTTGATAGCTTTTTCAAAAAGCTTGAAGATTTTTTAGTCGGCGCAAAAGCATCAAAGATTAAAACCGAGCGATTGGGCAAAAAGCCTTTGGCATATCAGATTGCCAAACAGGTGGAGGGAGAGTATGCAACTTTTACTTTTGAAGCACCTTCTGATGTTCCGCAGTCGCTGGCGGGAAAAATGAAACTTGAGCAAGACACAGTATTGAGGTATCTTATAACAAGA
>MFAZ01000018.1:6132-17940 GCA_001776335.1 Candidatus Curtissbacteria bacterium RIFCSPHIGHO2_01_FULL_41_11
GGCAAGCGAAAGTTAAAGTAGAAACGAAAGCAAAAGCAATAAAGGCAAAGAAAAAGATTTAAGATTTATGAAATACAATTTAAGAATGGGGAGATAATCTAAGGTGGGATCAAGAGCCTCTTTGAATATCAGCAATTTGACTGCGTCAAATTCTCATATTAAGCTTCGGCTGGAGAGGAAAGTTTATGGGTTCACGCGCCTCGCTTAATAAAGTACTTCTTATTGGTAATCTCACACGAGATCCGGAGTTGCGATACACACCTTCGGGTGCTGCTGTCTGTTCTTTCGGTCTTGCGACAAACAGGACTTATGTTGCTTCGGATGGTACCAAAAAGGAAGAAGCGGAGTTTATCAAAATCGTCTCGTGGAACAAGCTTGCAGAACTTTGCTCTCAACTTCTGACAAAAGGAAGAAAGGTATATGTCGAGGGAAGGCTGCAAACGAGAAGCTGGGAAACGCCAGACGGGCAGAACAGGCAGACTACGGAAGTAGTTATTGACGACATGAGAATTTTGGATTCCAGACGAGAGGTTTATGGTGAGGAATATGAGGCAGCGCCGCCGGTGAAACCTGCTGAGGAGACGCCTGCTGAAGCGGATTTGAAAGGCGGAGGGGATAAAAAACCTAAGCCTGCAGCAAAAACAAAAGAGAAAGAGGAAGCTGTACCGGAAGCAGCAAAAGAAGAGATAGACCTTGAAGATTTGCCATTTTGATGAACTATAAACTATAAACTATAAACTTTAACAAAGATGCCAAGACCAACAATCAGATTGGGAAGAGCGAAACATTGCCCTTTGTGTAAGGGCGATATTGCTGTAGATTATAAAGAGGTAGTTTTGCTGCGTAAATATCTTTCGGAAAGAGGTAAGATACTTGGGCGGGCAAAAACCGGAATTTGCGCAAGGCACCAGAGACAAGTTACAAAAGGAATCAAAAGAGCAAGATATATGGCCCTTTTGCCTTTTAGCCAGACATAATATCAATTTTCAATTATTAATTTTCAATTTTCATTGAATTTTTAATGATTAATTTTTAAATTTTAATTTAAGATGCCCATACTTAGTAAAAGAAACGATCAGAATCCCAGGTCTTCAGGAATTTTTTCTTTTTTCATCCAGTTTTTAGTAGTTGGGATAATCTTCTTTTTGATCGGTTTTGCTGTTGGCCAAAAAAAGGTAGAGATTATCGGAAATGGCGTAGTTCCCAAGTTAACCGTTCAAAATACAACCCCCCAGAATACAACAGTTGATTTTTCCCTGATGTGGGAGGTTTTGGATGCCATACCTCAAAAGTATATTGATAAAAGTGCAATTGACGGAAACAAACTTTTATACGGAGCAATTTCGGGGATGGTTCGTTCTTTGGGGGATCCATATACAGCCTTTTTGGATCCTAAACAAAACGAAGCGATCAAAAGCGAACTTGCTGGTGTTTATGAGGGTGTTGGAATCCAGATTGGATTCAATAAAGATAAAAGGCTGGTTGTTATTGCACCGCTTTCCGGTACTCCGGCACAAAGAATTGGTCTGAGACCAAAGGACTTGATTTTAAAAATTGGAGACAGGGAAACGTTCGATCTGACTTTGCCGGAGGCGGTTGATCTTATTCGAGGAAAGGCCGGAACGAAAGTTAAATTGCAGATGCAACACGAAGGGGAAGACAAGCCCTTTGACGTGGAGGTAGAAAGAGCAAAGATTACGGTAAAAAGTGTGGAAGTAGATTACAAGGATGTCGATTCAAAAAAAGTAGCGGTGATGAAAATTTCAAGATTCGGAGATACAACGGACAGTGAATGGGACCAGGCAGTAAGAGAAGTTAAGGGCGCAAATGTTGCCGCAATAGTAGTTGACATGCGAAATAATCCGGGGGGATTACTTTCATCGAGCATTCATATTGCAAGCGAATTTACCGGCGGTGTCATCGTGAAACAGCAGGATTCGGCAGGCAGAGTGGCGTCTCTTTCTTCCGACCACCAGGGAGTTTTTAGTAAAATACCCATGGACGTTTTGGTGAACGGAGGAAGCGCATCGGCAGCGGAAATTTTCGCCGGCGCGATGCAAGATCACAGGCGGGGTGAGATTGTCGGAGAAAAAACCTTTGGTAAGGGCACTGTGCAGGAACCCTTAGATTTAGCGGGCGGGTCGAGTCTACATGTTACTGTTGCCAAGTGGCTGACTCCAAATGGGCACTCCATTAATGGTTCGGGAATTAATCCGGATGTAACCATCGAAGCACCTGATGTTAACAGTGAAGAAGATCCCCAGCTGGAAAAAGCCCTGGAAATTCTGAAATGAAAATATTTTCTGACTTTAAGGTGAAAGCCATAAGTGTTCTTTTGATTATAGTTGCGCTCTGGATAATTAGCGTTGTTGCCGCACTGCAATTTTTGGGTAAATTGCCAGCAGGTGGCACAATTGACAGAATTTCTGAAAAACAAAGAATCGTGGATGAGGAGTCTGACGTTATTGATGTTGTTGAACGCGTTTCCCCTTCGGTTGTTTCGATTGCTATTGAAAACAGACAGATTTTTGATCCTTTTGGATTTGGTCAAGAAAGCGGAAGTAAGGAATCCGGAATCGGGACCGGCTTTGTGGTTTCAGGGGAGGGTTTGATTTTAACAAATAAACATGTCGTTTCGGATAGAAGTGAAAAGTATATAGCAATTTTGAAAGGTTCTGATGGATCGGAAAAGAAATATGACGTCAAGAAAATAGATCTTGATCCTTTTAACGATCTGGCGCTTGTGCAGATTGATGAGCGCGATTTGACGCCATTGGAACTTGGAGACTCTGACCATTTGAAAGTTGGCCAGAGAGTAATTGCCATTGGGAACGCTCTGGGCAGATTTGAAAATACAGTGACGACCGGAGTTGTTTCCGGTTTGGGCAGGGGTGTGGCACCTATAGATCCGACGACCGGGATTGCAGAAAGGCTGGATGATTTGATTCAGACTGATGCGGCGATTAATCCGGGTAATTCGGGTGGGCCCTTGGTTAATTCGGGCGGACAGGTAATTGGGATAAATAGTGCGGTTGCCAATGCTCAAAACATTGGTTTTGCAATAAAGATTAATATCGCAAAGCAACTTATCGAAGACTTCCAGAAATCGGGCGGAAAAATCACCAGGCCTCAACTTGGAGTCCGTTATACTCATGTTTCGCGCGATGTGGCTATTTTGAACAGCGTGCCGGAAGGGGAATATGTCCGGGAGGTTGTCAAGGGTTCGGCTGCGGATTCCGCCGGAGTTAAGGTCGGGGATATAATTACAAACCTGGATGATCAGAAGTTAACCGATGAGAATAGTCTTGCCAAAGTAATCAGGAGCAAGAAAGTCGGGGACCAGCTGAAAGTCAGAGTCTGGCGCGACGGAAAAACAATTGACCTTGTGGCAACTCTTTTGGAAGCGAGTACGGAGTAGAAAACTTGAGTTTTCTGCGGTGCTCGTTCTGCATTGCAGAACTGCGCGCCTAAGCTACTAGAATGTATTAAGGAATTTGGACAGGAGTTCGTAAAAAAATTTTCCCGCGAAAAAATAAATATTTGCCCAGATTATGGCGGCAAATGCCGTATACAGCCAAAAGGTTTTGTAGCTTACCTGAAATAGACCTGCAGCAAACGGGGTTGCGGTTCGCAGTCCCGGGATCAAGCGGCCGATTATGATTGCAGCTCCTCCGTATTTCTCAAACCACTTCTCGACCTTCTTAATTTTTTCTGGAGTGAATTTGATATATTTTCCGTATTTGAGAAGAAGTTTGTGGCCAAATTTTTTAGACAGTGTAAAAAGAATTGTTGAGCCGATTAAGGTCGCGACTGCAACTGTTATGACTGTTAGAAAATAATTGGAATTGGGGAGAGCTGCAGTTGCTGCAATAAATAAATCCCCGGGAATCGGGATTGGAATTCCGGACTCTTCGACGAGCAGAATTAGAAAAAGGCCAAAATAAGAATATTTTTCAATTAGATCCATTTTCTAAATCATACTAAATATGGGGTTTTAAAAAAAATTGTTTTTTCACGGAGTTTGGGTATATCATACGTATAGATGTCAAAAGAGATTCCGCACCAAATCGTTTCCGGTTTAGAGAGGTTTGTAACGGAAGCGGTTTCCAGGGCTGATGATGTGCCTGAACAACTAATTGCGCACTATCAAGATCTATTTGTCTTTGTTGCAGTTTCCGTAGCAATTTTAGGTGCAGCGATGCCAATCGTTTCTTATAAGAGTGCGGTAAGTAGGGCTATTGAGGACGCAGAACAAAAGCAAAGGCTGGATGAGGCAATCGAAGCCCAGTTAAATCGTGAAACAACTTCTATTGAGGATGAAAGATTATGGATGGATATCTTAGCGAGAGATGCTATTGAAACCGTTGTTCGTTAGTCCATTCTTGACTCTGTTAATACCTGAATAATTTTTTCTAAATTTCCATCCATTATTCCTTCGATATCATGAAATGATTTATTAATCCTGTGGTCTGTTAACCTATCCTGCGGAAAATTGTAGGTGCGGATTTTTTCGCTGCGGTCTCCTGTTCCGAGTTGAGCAGATCTGGCACCGCCAATTTGTCGCAGCCTTTTTTCTTCTTCCACTTGGTAAAGCTTTGCCCTTAAGATTTGCATGGCAATTTCGCGGTTTTGGGCTTGGAATCTTTCGGTTTGAGCTTTGACGACAATACCGGTTGGGATATGTTTGAGGCGAACTGCCGTTGATACTTTGTTGACGTTTTGACCCCCGTGACCGCCCGAGCGGAAAGCTTCAAATTCAATCTCGCCGGGGTTAATGATAACTTCTGTCGGTGAAACTTCCGGTAAAACAGCGACAGTTGCGGTTGAGGTGTGAATACGGCCAGAGCTTTCCGTTTTAGGAACACGCTGCACTCTGTGGACTCCGGATTCGAATTTTAATTTGTCGTAAACTTTTGGCCCAGTGATTTTTAAAATGACTTCTTTAATATTGCCTATGCCGCCCTCGTTTCTATCAATTTCTTCGATCTTCCAATTTTGGTTGGTGGCATATTTTGTATACATGCGAAGCAGGTCGGAAGCAAAAAGTCCGGCTTCATCTCCGCCTGCTGCTGCACGGATTTCAAGAATGACGTTGTTACCGTCATTGCGAGGAGTCGAAGACGACGAAGCAATCTCAACATTAGATTGCTTCGCTTCGCTCGCAATGACAAGAGATGCTTTTTGCTCTTCGAGTTGTTTTATCTCCTCAGCTGCAAGATCTGCCACAGAAGGGTCGGAAGCGGCTAAATTTTTTGCTTCTTCAATCTTGGTGTTTAGTTCGTCTATTTGTTTTTGCAGATAATCGTTCATAATAAAGTATTTAGTATTCAGTATTCAGTATAAAGTATGGGGAAGGAAGTATCTAAGAGGCGGCTTGCTTCTTAGCAAGGTCCAGCATTTCGCGAAGGTTGTCCGGTCGTTTTCTTTCGACTCTTTCCTTTTCAACCTTTTGTTTGGTAGCAGAAACTTGCTTTGCATGTGTTCTGGCTTTTTCGAATTTTTCGACTTTTCCAAGCGTGTCAACGTATTTCATTTCGCCTGTAAAAAACGGATGGCATTTTTGACAAACGTCAACTCTGATTTCCGGCACGGTTGCACCTGTTGTAAAGGTGTTTCCGCAGGCGCATGATACCTTGCAGTCGTCGAAATATTGCGGATGTATTCCCTGTTTCATAGTGGTTAATTTTACAATTTTGGGACTATTTTTTCAATCTGATGGCAGCAAGAGCGCTTAAGCTAGGGTTTTTCGAAGGCAACTACGGCACCCATTCCGCCAAAACCGAAATTCCCGCTGTAGACAATGCCTACTTTTTTCGCCTGAGCATCATTTGGAACAAGATTGACGCACGATGCTTCATCGATAGGATTTTCCAGATGTAATGTGGGAGGCAGAGTATTGCTGTTGAGAGCAAGAATTGCAATTCCCGCTTCTATTGCTCCGGAAGCACCCCGCGTGTGGCCCATCGAGGATTTTGTGGAGCTTATGGCGAAGTCAGGTTTTTGAGGAAGACTTCCAAAAACTTCCAAAAACGCTTCCACCTCGATATCATCTCCTTTGATAGTTCCGGTGCCATGAGCATTGTAATATAGGATTCCTGAATCGGGTAAGCCTGCTCTTCTGATGGCAATATCCAACGCTATTTTTGCTCCCCGGCCGTTTGGTCTTGTGTCGTGATCCGCGTCGGAAGCTTTTCCGTAACCGGAAAATACTGCCAAGATCTTAGCACCCCTTTTTTTAGCATGCTCTTCCGATTCAAGAACTAATACACCTGCTCCTTCTGCCATCACAAATCCGTCGCGGGATTTGTCAAAAGGCCTGCTTGCAAGGTTTGGGTCTTTCTCTCTGGACAAAGCAGGGAGAATATCATACATGCTTAATTCGTCTGGGTGGATTGGGGCATCGACGCCGCCAACAAGCATAATGTCGGCATCTCCTTCAAAAATATCCTGAGCGCCACCGATAATTGCTAAGCTTCCCGTCGCGCACGCCGCAACAGGTGTTTCAACCGGCCCCATTGCACCAAAAGCCATTGAAGGTACGGAAGAGATCCGTTCAGGTCCCGCAATAAGAACATCAGACGGCATCGGCCTTAGGCCGCGCTGAATTCTGCTATGAACATTGATAAGGTGATGGGTGCCTCCAAGCAAAGTGCCAATTCTTACGCCAAATCTTGCGGGATTTGGGATACATCTGATTTCACCATTTTCAAGAAGACCTGCTTCTGTAAGGGCTTGGGTTGATGCAAGAAGAGACAATTGTGTGGACCGCGACATTTTGTGCAGATTTTTCTTTATTCCATATTCCCCTAATTCTTTTTTGACATCTATATCTATTATTCCTGCCACGCTTGCTTCAATTTTCGTGTCAGGAGTGTCCTGCTCGGGGTAATTTGAATTCCTAGCCAATTCATTTAAATCGAAAGAACGAAAGCCTGATCTGGAAGCGATAATATTCTCCCACGTTGTTTTTGTATCGATGCCGAGCGGGGTTATAAGGCTGATGCCTGTTACAACAATTCGTCTTGATTGTCTTTCGGGTGAGTTTGCCCATTCACCTTGGGGTGAGTAGGAGGAACGTTCCATTGAGGATTAATGATAGCCAGATCTTTTTTTATAATCAAGCCCTTTTGTGTAGAGGATGGTTTTTGCGTTTTTGTTCTGCCAGGAAAACCGCCGCTGCAATAAATGCGCCGCCGACTACCAGCTGGGGGGTTAATTTTTCGCCCAAAAGGACCATTGCAAGGATTGCCCCGGATACAGGGTCGAGGTAAAAGAAAAAGGCAGCGTTTCCGGCAGGCATCATCTTCAGGCCTTTTTGCCAGGCCCAGTAGGCGGCTAGGGACGCAAAGAAAATTCCGTAAAGCAGGCCAAGTATGCCTTTTCCCGACATGTGTAAATACCACGAAGGGTTTGCAAAAAATTCGATTACAAAAAGCGGGAAAAAAGTGGCGGAACCGATTGCCATAGAATAAAATGCGACGACGCTGCCGTCGTATGTTTTCAGCAGTTTTTTGGCAATTATTTCGTGGGCGACCCAGACAAGGGTTGAGATGAGCAAGAGAAAATTACCTAAAAGTTCAAGAGGTTTTAGCTCCCCGTCGAATTTTCCGACTATGATTACAACGCCAAGGAGGGCAACCAGGGAAGAAAATAATAACCTTTTGGTTGGTTTTTCTTTTAAGTAAATACTTGCGCCTATCATTGTGAAGACCGGGATGGAGGCAATTAAAAAAGCCGCCAGAATTGCCTGGGTCAGTTTAATACCGAAGAAGAAGAAAGTCAGGTTCAGGGTTACGCCGGTGAGTGCACAATATAAAAAAGTTTTGTAATCAGCCTTTTGGATTTTTAGACTTTTAAAAATGAGTGTGCCTAAAATTGCCGACGCAAAAAACATCCTTAGAAAAGCAAGGGAAAAGACCGGTATTTCTTGCAGAGCAAGCTTCATGATCGGCGCTGTTGCGCCCCATATAATGGCCGAAAGTGTGAGAAGGAGAGCTGCAGAGTTTAATTTCACTCCAGTGTTTCGATTAGTCTATCTAGTCCAAACGAAAAACCAACTGCGGGTATTTCTTTTTTGGCAAAACTTCCAATCAAATTATCATAGCGTCCGCCGCCGCCCACAGAACCTGCCTGTGATCCCACAACGTCCAATTCAAAAATAGCACCAGTGTAATAGTTTAGTCCTCGGGCCAGAGTTGGTTTAAATTTGACAGCGGATGTACTTGCACCGAGTTTGTCCAAATGATCGAGTATTGATTTGACGGTGTCTGTTTCTTTAGTAATTTCTATTTTTGTGAATAAATCGACTGCTTTTTCTGAAGGTAATCCTTTTTCAACAAGTTCTTTTAAAACTCCGTCTCGACCGATCTTTTCAAGTTTATCGATAGCTGAGACATATTTGGGATGAATATCCGCAAAAATTTTCCTGTCATTTATAAACAATGTTTTATCCTTCACTCCCAAGGCATCAATGGATTTAATTACGGCGGCGATTATTTTGGCATCTTCGGTAAGCGATTCAGATCCTACGCTATCAAAATCGAATTGCGTGAACTCACGGTATCTGCCATGCTGTGGATTTTCGCCGCGAAAGACCTGGCCGATCTGATAACGGCGAAAAGGACCTTTTGCAATCAGCTGCTGATTGTTGGCAACAAAACGGGCTAAGGGGACTGTAAGATCGTATCGCAAAGCAAGTTCTCTTCCGCCGCGGTCTTTAAATTTGTAAATCAGTTTTTCTTCCTCGCCGTATTTTCCGGTTAGAGTTTCGGCAAATTCGATTGTTGGAGTTTCAAGTGGAACGAAGCCTTCTTTTTCCAAGACGTCGGCAATTTTGTTTATGATTTCCCGGTGTTTTTTGGCAAGATCGGGCAGAATATCGCGAAAACCTTTTGGAGTTGGCGGACCTTTTTGCATGGTTATATTGTAGCAAGTAATGAGTACTAGGTATCAAGTATCACGTAATGGGGAGTTAGGGTAGAAGATAAATGAGGTCTGCGGTGTTTTTTTCTCCCTCTGTGTGATAAAAAACAAAAGCATTTTTATCTTTTGTAATATCTTTTACGATACCTTCTTTTTCAGCTACTCTGACTTGCGTGTTCTTGTCCAGTGTAAGCGAAAGCGGGGAGTTGTCCCTGTTTGTCGCCGCAAGTATGTTTTGACTTACTCCTGTTGTTGTTTTTATTGCGGTTAAGATTTCAACATTATTCGGCTTGTTTTCGCGAATTATCTCCAGACTTTTAGCGTCTTGAGCCTCATTATCTTTTGAATTTCCGATGGCTACTAAAAAGTCACCGACGCGAATTATATCTTCTACCGAGGCTGTTGCTTCAAACTCTTCGTTTTTAGGAGAATTGATTTTTGTGGATTTAGTTGTCTTGATATTTTTATCGCCAGTTCCGGTTGTTAACGTAAAAGAACTTCCAAAAAGACTTTTGACGGTTCCGGCAAAAACGTTATTTCCCTCCGGCTGATCCGAAACATAGATTGTCAGGTTTTGATTAACACTTGGTGAGCGGTCAAAATTGAATGAGAGGATACTTATTAAGTTAAGTCCATCAGAAAAAGTTAGTTCTGCGTCGATCTTTCCGGAGGGATCGGTTTTTATAATATACTGATTATCGTTTGTATAAAATCCCAGGTAAGTATCGGGTCGTAACTCGCCACTGAATTTAATTTTTGTCGACGTCAGTACGGAATTGTCTTGAGGGCTTCTTACTAATTTTGGCATGTCGTCTTGTTCTGCTTCTTCTGTAGCGGCCTCAGTTGTAGAAGATTGTGTTATTGGCGATTTGGGTTGTCTTTGCCACAATAAATAAGCTGATGCCGTTAATGCGATTGCGAGGATAAAGGTTATAATTATTCTGCCCATTTCCGAAGCGAGACAAGAGTAACATGATAAATTTCAAATTTCAAATGTCAATTTTCAAATCTAAAAAGATATTAGATTTCAGACGTAGTTTAATTCCTGTTTCATTTTGAAAAGAGATTTGAGTTTTAAGATTTGACTTATACCCATTAAATATATTTTATGATATGATTTTTAGCGCCCGCCTTCGCGTTCACTTCGGCGAGGTGTACTATGATTGATATTTATTTCCACGGACAAGCCTGCATAAGGATAAAAGGAAAGAACGCTACTTTGGTTTTTGATCCGTACGACCCCAGTTTTACCGGGCTGCCTGCTTATAAAATTTCTTCCGACATAGTCTGCGTAACACACGATCATGGAGATCATAATTATGTTTCAGGGGTTAGCGGAGTCGAAGAGGGGAAGAGTCCGTTTGTTATCTCCGGGCCTGGGGAATATGAAATTTCCGGGGTTAACATTGTCGGCGTGCCCAGTTTCCATGATGATAAAGAAGGGGCAGAACGCGGGAAAAACACGATATATCAGGTAACAATTGACGAGATAAATATCGTACATCTCGGTGACTTGGGCCAAAAAAAACTTACCCAGGAGCAGGTCGAGACACTTTCAGGCTGTGATGTTTTATTTATTCCGGTTGGTTCTGTTTACACAATTTCAGGAAAAGACGCTCCGGACATTATTTCTCAGGTGGAACCAAAAATAATTGTTCCGATTCATTATAAAATCGAAGGACTAAAGTTTCCGCTTGAGGATGTTAGCGTTTTTTTGACTGCAATGGGTAAGGAGAAACTGGAACCACTGCCCAAACTTTCCGTAAGCCGAGAGAGGTTGCCGGAAGAGGTAGAAGTTGTGCTTCTTGCGAAACAATAATAATCATAAATGCCAAAACAAACCGGTCTTGTCCCACCGCAGGACATAGAAGCCGAGAAATCCATACTTGGGGCAATACTTCTTGATCAGGACGCGATTACTTCTGTTGTGCAGTTTTTGAAAAAAGAGTTTTTTTATAAGTCTACTCACGCCGATATATATGCTGCGATTTTGGAACTTTACGAAAAACGGGAACCGATAGATCTGGTTACTTTAACAGCCCAGCTTAAACAAAGAGGCAAGTTTGACAAAGTCGGGGGAGCCGCATATCTTGCAGAAATTGCTTCCGGAGTTCCAACATCTGCACACATCATTCAATATTCCCGAATTGTCCGCGACCATTTTATTAAAAGACAGCTGATTGCCACCGCTTCCAAAATATCGGAGTCGGCTTTTGACGAAACAGGAGATATCCGGGCGATTTTGGATGAGACGGAGCAAACGGTTTTCGGATTGTCCCAGCAACAACTGCAAAATAATTTTTTCCCACTAAGGGATGCTCTGGCAGAAAGTTTTGACAGGCTTGATGAGCTACACAAAAAAGCAGGGGGTTTAAGGGGAGTGCCTACCGGATTTTGGGATTTAGACGGAAAACTTGCCGGTATGCAAGATTCTAACCTTTTGATTTTGGCTTCCAGACCGGGACAGGGCAAAACTTCTTTGGCCCTCAATATTGCTCAGCATGTGGCAGTTCATGAAGGATTGCCGGTGGGAATATTTTCTCTTGAGATGAGCAAAGAAGAGCTTGTGGACAGGCTTCTTGTTACGCAATCAGATGTGGATGCCTGGAAGTTGAAAACCGGTAATCTCGATGACAATGATTTTGACAGATTGCAGGAGGCGATGGGAATTCTGGCAGATGCACCGCTTTTTATCGATGACACACCAGCTTCAAACATTCTGGAGATGAGAACAAAAGCAAGAAGGCTTCAAGTTGAACACGGACTTTCGCTTTTGATTGTTGATTATCTCCAGCTTATTCATGGCAGGAATCTGGAAAATAGGGTGCAGGAAGTTTCTGAAATTTCTCAATCTTTGAAAAATTTGGCGAGGGAGCTTAAGATTCC
>MFAZ01000018.1:17969-24582 GCA_001776335.1 Candidatus Curtissbacteria bacterium RIFCSPHIGHO2_01_FULL_41_11
CCGTAGAGCAGCGCGGGACAAGAAAACCACAGCTTGCAGATTTGAGGGAATCGGGTGCCATCGAGCAGGATGCTGACGTGGTTATGTTTATCTACAGGCAAGATCCGGATAAAAGCGAAGAAGTAATTCTTGATATTCAGAAACACAGAAACGGGCCGACGGGAGAAATTAATTTAATGTTTCGCGCCGAAAGAGTTAAATTTTACTCTGTTGAAAAAAGAAGAGCCCGTCAGGAACCCGTAGCTCCGGTTGTCGAAACACCATAATTTAAATTTTTTGTGGCCGGGGAGAGACTCGAACTCTCACGGAGTTTAACTCCATGCGTTTTTGAGACGCAACTGTCTACCATTCCAGCACCCGGCCTCGTAAAACTCTGGTAATTTAGCTTCAATTATTATATCATTTCCTATACCCTTATAATGATTTAGATTCTTCGTCGAGTTTCACTCGACTCAGAATGACAAAAGGGAGAGAATATGCGAGTGAATGTTTTAAAAGGCGGTAAAATCTCCGAGCTTAAGTGTGAAGTTTTGGTGGTGGGAGTTTTTGCAAAAGCTAATTTTTCTTCCGAGCAGTCGGTTGCGGAAGCCGACGAGCTTACGGACGGAGCGATGCGGAGGTTCCTGGCAAAAAATAAAAAATTCGGGAAACCCTTCGAAGCCGTGCCGTTCCAAATTTCTCCCAAAAAACATAAAAATATCGAAAAGGTAATTCTTGTCGGACTAGGGGACTTTGAAAAGCTGGACAATTACAAACTTCGTCTTTTGGCGGTATTTGCGGGCAAAAATAAAGGCAAAGATGTTAAAAGTGTGGCTCTTTCCCTGCCAAAAAAAGTAATCATTGAAGATAAAATTGATCTTTTGGTGATTGGGTTTTTAGACGGTAACTTTGACAGCGGGCATCACAAAAGTCACAAGGAGCATCATTTGGATTTTGAGGAACTTGTGATTCTTTCCGATAAAGTTTCGGGCGGTATTCAGAAAAAGGTAGAGAGAGCGCTTGTTATTGCCGATTCTATTCACAAAGTAAGGGAAGTTGTGAATCAGCCTTCAAATATTGCTACTCCGGAGTATTTGGTTAGTTTCGCAAAGAAGATTGCACAAGATAACAAGTTAAAGATACAAGTTTTTTCAGAAAAACAAGTAAATGAATTGGGTATGGGGATTATGGCATCGGTTGCAAAAGGATCGGAGTTGGATTTGTATTTTGTTGTTGTGCGATATTTGGGTGCGGGTTCTTCCGGCCCGACACTAGCGCTTGTGGGGAAAGGTATTACTTTTGATTCCGGTGGGATTTCCATAAAGCCCGGCGAGCAGATGGATTGGATGAAAATGGATATGGCAGGTGCAGCCAGTTGTTTTGGGGCTATGGAAGCAATTTCGAAGTTAAAACCTAAGGTTAATGTTGTGTGCGCTTGTCCTTTAACAGAAAACTTGCCATCAGGCAAAGCTTCAAAACCCGGAGATGTGGTCAAGGGGCTATCGGGAAAAACGGTAGAGATAATTAATACGGATGCTGAGGGAAGACTCGTGCTTTCGGATGCATTGACGTACGTCCAAAAAAATTTCAAACCGGATTACATTGTTGATTGTGCAACCCTCACGGGTGCGGTGATTGCTGCACTCGGGAATTTAGCAACAGGTGTAATGGGAAAGCCTCAAGATTTTGTAGATTTAGTTATCAAAAGCGGCGAGGAAACAGGGGAACGAATGTGGCAGTTGCCTCTTTATGATGAATATCATGAACTAATAAAAAGTTATATTGCCGATATTGCCAACCTTTCTTCCGGCAAAGGTGGAGGGGCTGAAACTGCTGCCAAATTTTTAGAATATTTCATTGACAAGAAACAAAAATGGGCGCATTTGGATATTGCTTCAACTGCCTGGGAAGAATCGGATAAGCCGTATACTGCAAAAGGCGCCACAGGATCTTCTGTTACAACCCTCGTTCAACTTGCAGAAAATTTAGCAAAATGATTAACGTAACGGAGCTTAGAGCCGGTGCTGTTTTTCCCTCCTTCACTAAAGTTTCGGAGGGCAAGGAGGAAAGATGATTAGTGTCACTGAGCTTAGAGCGGGAGTAGTATTTGAAGAAAAGGGGGATTACTTTCTTGTTCTCTCGTATGAGCATATAAAAATGGGGCGTGGCGGGGGAACCATTAAGGTTAAGGTTAGGAATTTGTCAAACGGGGCGATAGTTGAGAAATCGTTTCCCAACGGTAACAGGGTCCAGGAAGCTTCGATAGAGCGAAAAGGGGTCCAGTATTTGTACCGGGACGGGGAGGAATTTCACTTTATGGATAACGAGTCTTATGAACAATTCGTTCTTGCTGAGAGTTTGGTCGGGGACAATGCGCCGTATCTCAAGGAAGGATTGGAACTGCTCCTTTTTGCAATCGGCGATAAACCGCTTTATATTGAGCTTTCAAAAATTCTGGATTATAAGGTTACGCAAACAGGCGGATCGGCACGGGGTAATACGGTCGGCGCTGCACAAAAAGATGCACTTTTGGAAAACGGTCTTCGTGTTAAAGTCCCTCTATTTATTAAAAACGGAGAAGTTATTAGGGTGGATACGAGAACAGGGTCGTATGTTGCGAGAGCGAAGTAGTTCTTATCTTGCAGCACTTGCGAGGCTTTGGTAAAAGCTAAGATTTGGCGAAAGAGCCAAGAGTAAAATAATTCCAACAACTACAATTTGGGTAACAAGTCCCCACGGAAGCTGCAATCTCCATTGAGTTTTGTGGCTTAGCCAGTCGACCCAGGAAAACGGTGGAACGTGGAAGCCAAAAATGTCCGACGGAGTTTTTAGCCAGTCAGGTAGTTGGGCTGCGATTACCATCACAAAGAGATAATCAAGGCTTACTGTGTTTCTGAAAAGTAAAATGACAAGGGCAAAACCCAACAGTACATCGAAAGTTGCCTCTGTGGCCAGGCGGAGTTTTGTTTTCTTCTTATGGTTTGTGCCCGCATCCCAGTGAGGGATCATGTCTGCTACAAAGTGCGAGAGGATGGCGAGCGGGATTCCCAGGAGGGGATTTGTGAATTTGGCTGCGATGCTTGCACCAATAAGAGCGTGTGCTGTGGCGGTCATAAATATTTGTCCTGAAACGACAAAAAACCAGTTTTCCCTGGTCCATGGCCATATTAACATAGTCTGATATAACACAACAAGTCGGGCGACATATATCACATTGTTCGAAGAACAAGGCTGATATATAATACGTCCAATGTCCCTGATCGTTTTATCCGTAGCTCTTTTTTTGGCCATTTTTTGGTCAATTTTTTTATTCTGGCGAGCCTGCAAGCATGAGCTTATTGATGCCCAGGACGCTTTCGACATAACCATAGTTGCTTTAATTGGATCGACAGTGGGCGCGCGAATTTTTGATTTTGTGGAGAACACAAGGGCGATTAGTCTTTCCAAGCTTATTTTTTTCAACGCTTACGGCAGTTTTGATTTTCATGGAGCTATAATCGGAGCCGGAATCGCGACATTTTTATATTTGAGACACAAAAGAATAAAAACTTTGCATGTGCTGGATCTTGCAGCTGCACCTATTATTTTTGGTCAGAGCATTTTCAATTTGGTTAGATTTTTAGCTGACGGGTGGGAAAGTGGACGGACTTATGGTCTTTTATCCCTGGGCTACTTTATCATTTTTTTGACGATTAAACGCTTGGAAGCGAGAAAGCGTCACTCGGGGTTTTTTATTGCTTTTTGGTTAGCTTCTATCTCCATTCTAAATATAATAGTACTTTCATTTTCGGGTAAAATGCTTAGTTTAGCCGCATTTATTTCGTTTGGGTTTTTGACAGCAGCACTTATTTTTTGGTACATATTTTCCGGTCGAAAATTTAAGAAGGATATTAAAAATATATTTGCTTATATTTTGCTTTCGATTTTTAGATTCAAGAGAATGGTAACCAGTGTTGACGAGGCTGGTAAATTTTCAAGATCAATCGTGCTTATGCCTTTGTTTGTATCCAAAGTCATGTTGTCTGTTATAAAATTGGTCTTCCGGGAAATCCGGCTCGGATTTGTAGATTTATTGTACGTATTTGGAATTAAGCATGATCGATATTAAAAAAATTACCAGACAAGTAACAATTCAAAGAAACGCTATTTTATCGAAAATAAAAAGACTTAGGCGCGATGATCCATTTTCTTCAGTTGACAGGTCTTTGATTGTTGAACCCGGCACTGATGCCGGCATGTTATTTGGTCACGAGCAAGCTGTAGTTTTTGAGCAAAGACTCAAAAGTGACTTAAAAGAGATTGAATTTGCGCTTAGGAAAATTAAAAAGGGAACATACGGGAAATGCGAGAAATGCGGCCAGCCGATTGAGTTTAAAAGACTTGAGGTAAAGCCATCGGCTATTTACTGTCTGGATGACGAAAGGAAAGTTGAAAGAGGGGGTAAGTAGGGCGTGTGTGGAGCAAAACTTCAAAATTAATTCTAATAATACCAATAGTCATTTTTGCGGACCAGATTTCAAAAATTCTGGTTTCTAAAACGGGTTTTGATGCTGTTTGTAACAAGGGTTTTGCATTTGGTATTGCTCCAGGTTTTTTGAATGGGATAATTTCTGTTTTAGTCCTTCTTTTGGTTGTTTACCTGATTAGAAAAGAAAAAAGGGAGGGTTTTCTGCTTGGGTATTTGATGATTGTCGGAGGCGGTTTGTCAAATCTGATTGATAGAATAACGTTATCGTGCGTTTTGGATTTTGTGAATTTGAAGATTTTTCCTTTATTTAATATGGCAGACGCAGCTATCTTTTTAGGAGTTGTCATAATAGTCTTTCAATTGCTAAAGGATTTAAAGACAAATGGTTAAGGTAATTTTTGAGGATGAGCAGATATTAGTTGTCGAAAAGCCGTCAGGTGTGGTTGTTAATAGATCGGAGACAAATAAGGAAGGAACATTGCAGGATGAAATTTCCAAATATTTTGGTCTTGGTTTGCAATTGGGAATCGGGGATCGGGCGGGGATTGTTCACAGACTGGACCGGGAGACGTCGGGTGTCTTGGTAATTGCTAAAACACAAAAGATTTTTGACTATTTGCAGGCTCAGTTTAAAGACCGGCTGGTTGAAAAAGAATATATCGCTCTTGTGCACGGGAAGGTAGGGAATCAGTCGGGAACCATAGAGGAGAAGATAGCACGGGTCGGCCCTTTTGGAAAATTCGGGGTGGTAGATCGCAGGTCAGGTGCCGGACGCGAGGCAAGAACTGATTGGGAGCTCGAAGGTCTATACAGGTTTGGGGAAGATAAATTTGAAAAGATCCTTCGCTCTGCTTGGGATGACACGAATGTTTCGAAAGCGAGGTTGAATTACCTAAGGCGGAATGCGAAAGAGTATAGCTTGCTTACTGTTTTTCCTAAAACCGGCCGAACGCACCAAATACGGGTACATTTGAAAAGTATCGGGCATCCGGTAGTTTCCGATTTGATATATGGGCCGAACAAACTTTTGAAGTTCGACCTTTCGTGGTGTCCGAGATTGTTTTTGCATGCAAAAAGCATTGAATTTGTCCACCCGAAAACAAAAAAACGCGTAAAATTTACGGCAGATTTGCCTGAAGATCTTGCGAAAAGCCTGAGATTCTTGACAAAAAACAGCTGAAAATCAACAATTGATTAAGAAGAACTGCCCGGATGCCAACTTTATTTTTACAGCTGTCTTTGGTTCTGGTCTTGGCCACGATTTTGGGAATTGGTGCCAAAGCTCTTAAGCAACCTCTGATTCTTGCGTATATTTTTACCGGGGTTGTAATTTCTCTTTTCGGAATTTTTAAACAAATTGATCACGGCGCTCTGGATATTTTTTCTAATTTAGGCATTGCATTTCTGCTTTTTCTGGTCGGAATTGAGCTTAAGATTGACGATCTCAAGCTTGTAGGCAGAACGGCTATTCTTACAGGTCTTGCACAAATCTTCTTTACGGCGCTGGTTGGTTTCATTCTAATTGCCGGCTTGGGTTTTGGGCCAATTGCGAGTGCTTATATGGCCATTGCCATCACTTTTTCTTCGACAGTCATCATAATTAAGCTTTTGACTGAAAAGCACGATCTTAAATCTTTGTATGGAAAAGTTACTGTCGGTTATTTATTGGTACAGGATTTCGCGGCAATTTTGGCGTTAATGTTTTTGTCCGGTTTTGGAAACCAGGGTGGAATAACACTTTCTGCTATAAGTCTGATATTTCTTAAAGGTGCATTTTTGGTAGGTCTTGCTTATATCGGGGGAAGAACTTTTCTTAAGATTCTTTTTTCCTGGACTTCAGCTTCAGTTGAATTGTTGTTTGTTTCTGCAATTGCCTGGGCATTTTTGATGTCTGCAGTGGGTGTGGAGTTTGGTTTTTCTATCGCAATAGGGGCGTTTTTAGCAGGAGTTGCGATTGCGTCTTCTCCCTACCGAATTCAGATTTCCGCTCGGGTTAAGCCACTTCGCGATTTTTTTACAATAATATTTTTTATCCTGCTTGGCGCGTCGATGTCGGCGGGAGCTTCGCAAGTATTACTTTCTCACGTGATTCTCTTGTCACTTTTTATTCTAGTCGGTAAACCACTAATTGTTATGGCCGTGATGCTGACATTGGGTTTCAGAAAC
>MFAZ01000018.1:24597-54589 GCA_001776335.1 Candidatus Curtissbacteria bacterium RIFCSPHIGHO2_01_FULL_41_11
AAATTTCCGAGTTTTCCCTAATACTTGTGGCGAGTGGGTTTTCAATTGGACACGTAAGTGCGCCTGCCGTTTCATTGGTCGCTGCAGTGGGGATAGTGACAATCACACTCTCGTCCTACCTTATATTACACGGGGATAGAGTTTATAGGGAAGTTGAAAAATATCTTTCCCGGGCTTTACCCGAAAAACCACATGATCCTTATGTGATAAATCGAGAAAAGCTGTCGGATCACGTTATACTTGTCGGAGCAGAACAAATGGGCTGGGATATTCTGGAATTTTTAAAGCATCAAATAAAGAAAGATATTAAAGGCAAGAAAGATCTTGCTTTTGGTGATCGTTTGGTTGTTGTGGATTTTAATCCGGAGCTTACTCGTAATCTTACAGCAGAGGGTTTTAATGCGGTTTTTGGAGATATTTCCGACCCGGAAGTCTTGGAGGAACTTGAGTTTTCGAAAGCAAGGCTTATTATTGTCACAGATCCCGATGTTGATGATACGCATCATCTTATTAAATTTGCAAAAGGCAAGGATTTTGGCGGAGTGATTGTGGCGACAACTTATTGGATTCATGATGCGGTTTCTCTTTACGAGATGGGGGCAGATTACGTAGTTGTGCCGGAGGAAATTGGAGGTGCGCATATTGCACATGTGCTGGATGAAAACTGGACGGATCTTGCAAAAATAAAGAAGATGCGCGCCAGGAACTTTGATAAACTTTTGAGTCATAAAATTTTTTGATAAAAAATCTTGCGGGTCTAAAAATTTTCTAACACTTCTTGTTAGCAATAGCCCTTGTTGCCTTTAGCTCACCTTGATAGAATTGAGGTGGAGGTGAGATTTATATGGGTGGAGTTTACGGAGGTTTCTACAAAGGGGATAAAAAGAAAAAGAAGAAAGAGTATTTGGAAAAACAGGCTTTAAATATTCAAAGGGTTTATACGCCCCCGAGGGTGGAAATCATCAGTAAGGGTAAGAAGACGAAATAGGTGTTTTTTGGTGTAGGGAAGAGACTTCAAAGTAGCTAGGTTATATAGGCCTAGTCTATGACAGATTATTCAAAAAAGAGAACAGCAGCTGGAAATCAGGAGTCCTTAAGCAAGTGGCATAATTTTCTGGCGGTTTTTGTTTTGGTCACTTTAATTTTTGCTCTGATTTCCGGAATCGGGAAAACTATTACTCTTGGCAGAATTTTGGGGACCTCGCGTTGGGACGGCATTTCTTCTATTTCGGCAATTCAAAATACTAATCCGCCTACAGTTTTAATTTGGCAGTCATATCCAAAAAGGCTGGTTGTTGTTAAACTCGATCCAGATGTCAATGTCCCGACAGGCAATATAGACGAGCCGGTAGGTAGTCTGAAGTCACTTTTTGAAAATGCCACCGGAGATCAGATGAGGGCGATAGTTTTAAGCAATATTCATATTCCAATTACGAATTATTTGTTTTGGGAAACAGACAAAGATATAGGCGAAGAAAAATTTAAAGACGATTTTAAAAGCTTCGCGTCTTTTGTTACCCCTTTTAAAATTATATTTGGGGAAACTGAAGAGGGTTTGAAAACAGATTTTGCTCAAAAAGATTTAATTAAACTGTGGTGGCAATCTAAATCGCTTAGTCTAGGCGAGATTGAGTTTATTGATACCGGTAATATGACTGAAGATATCGTGCTGCCTCGGGGTCAGAAGGTGAAGGGAATAGACGAGTATTCAGTCCAGGCACTTCTTTCTAAATATATGGAGAATCGGAAAATTTTGGAAGGAAAAGAAAAAATAGTTATTGAAAATGCTTCCGGTGTGGCTGGAGCAGGCAAGCTAGCGTCTGATCTTGTTGGTGCCGTCGGTGCAACTGTTTCCAGTGTTGAGGTCGCGCCAGTTCCAATTGACAAATCCAGCGTGCGAGCAGAGAAGAGTTATACTTCTGTTTATTTGGCAAAAGTGTTTGATTGTGATATAACTTCTGGGCTAAACGAAGATCGGGACATGGTCAAAATCATCGTAGGACGAGATTTTGCCGACCGATTTTTGCTCTAGTTATTTATGTTCGTAATACTTGGAATAATTATACTTGTTGTTTCGTTTGTTATTGCCCTAGCTTCTCTCATTCGCGAACAGCAGAAAAACGAAAAAATATTAAATACTGAGGATGATTCAAACTCTCAGACCCAGGAGGGAGTGGAGACTACCCAAGAGGATTTAGTGCGGCAAGGTGATGATGCTGACAAAAGGAGAGAGGAAGCAGCACGCAAGCTGGAGGCGATAGTTGAGAATCAAAAAGCTGCAGCCGCGCGGGAGGATGCGACGACAGATCAGCCCGCTGTTGGTTTGAAGCCCACCCCTTTTTTCTGGGAGGAGCCAAGCGGTGATGATTTGTACAATAAGGGAGACGAGACAGAAGAGGTTAAGCTTGAAGAGAGCAGACCGCAGGAGTCCTTTGGCGACGTAACTGAGACCTCTGTAGAGGATACAAGGACGCTTGCTGGGGTTATAGAGCTTCGCAAGCAGGCAAAAGCAAAGAAGAGTTCCTAGGCTGTCGGTTCTGTGTCGATATAGTTGGAATTCTGGGTTTGGAATGACGGCTGGTTAGCGAACTTTTGAGATCTTTGAATTTCCCTTATAAAAATAGTTAACGTCTTCAATCCTGCGCTTTTTACATAAGCTTCGTAGAGATTGCCTCCGGAAATTAAAGAAAGTAGTCGATGTGCAAGGTCATCAGGGAAAGCACCCAGGTATGTTTCGAAACTATTTGTAACTGTGATTCCGTGATTTTTGGGATTAATTTTAACTTGGTCCCCGCAGTTTAGGCTAGCAAGGACAGACGGCGGGGCCAAGTTTAGTAAGTTGACTAACTTGGTTTTGCCGGGTTCATAAAGAAAGACCTGAGACAGATTAACTTGAGCACCGCCTGCATAAGACTTGCTGATTCCATTAGTCTGACTGGCTTCGCGAAGCGAGCCGTCGGTTTTTGCTAATTTTTCTATGTTTTTGAGAGCAATGATGTTATAGGGATCAAGTTCCAGAACTTTTTTGTAGGTCTTGCTGGCTTTTGCCACCCCTCCAAGGCAAAGATAGGCTCGGCCGAGTCGATTTAGAGCTTCGACGTTGTTTTTGGATAAGTTAAGAATTTTCTCGTTGATTTTTACTGCTTGGTGCCAGTCGGCGCAAAGCGCTGCTGCTATCGCGGCCCGAGCGAGCGATTCGGAGTCCGAATCCTGTTGATTGGCTCCGGTTGTTTGCATGCAATCAACATTAAGATAGTGCTCGAAGTTAGTCAATGGGTGAAAAAAATGAAACAATTTTTTGAAAAATGGGTACTTTTTTTGAACAAGGCGATCTTAAAGGCAAACCGATTGTTAAAATTACCCCATAGTATATTTGACAATGCTCTTGGGCAGGCAGTATCATTCTTATCTATGAATGAAAGAAAACCCGCAGTAGTCTATGGACACAAAGGTGACATGGGCGGTGTAACCGTTGACCTTTTTAAAATATCTGGATACCCTGTATATGGTTGCGATATCAAAGAACCCGAAGGTTTAACTGCAATAGAGGCCGCACAAAAGGGTCGCATTCTCTTCTTTTCGGTTTTTCCAATTGGTGAAATTCCAAAAATAATTTCTGCAATCGAACCTTTTCTGACATCCCAACATGTTATTCTGGATAACGCTTCAGAAAAAGAGAAACTAGTACCCGTATACAAGACACTCGACCAAAGGGGGATTAGTATTTGTTCGACTCATCCGATGTGTAAACACGATCAGCCATTGCATGGGCAAAAAGTGCTACTTATGGGAGTTGGCGGTAACTTTACCGAAGCGAAATCAATCGCCATGGAAATTTATGGAAAAGCGGGAATGGTTATGATCGAGCTTCCTTTTAACCTCCACGATGCCGAAACAGGAGCTACGCAGGGTTTTATTCATTGGATTCAACGAGGTGTTGGTATGGCTTTAGAACAGACGGAGATTGATCCTCGCAGATTAATGGAAATCGGATCCGCTAACTATACTTTATATAATGAATCTCTTTGGCGTACTTTAATCCAAAAAGAAGAGATTTCAGCGATGCTCATTGAATCATTTTTCCGCCAGGAAAGCGGCCGTAAACTTGGTCGAGCGTTTCTTGAAATACTGGGCAGGTTGATGGAAGTTGCTCAAACCGAAGGGGATTTACTTTCGGGACAGTTTAAAGGGTCTTTCGAAAAACTTGATCAAAACGGCTTATCGAAACGAATGAACGAGGAAACAACAGCAATCCTTGCGGAGATTGCTAACCTACAGCTTCAGTCTTTAAGGATTGTTTCACCGTCAGACGAACCTGGTACTTTAATCAGAGTTTTGGCACCGATCGCGCAAGAAGGTATTAGTATACTTACAATAAGAGGTTCAAGCAGAAAAGATGGGACCGCAGATTTCCATTTAGCCCTGGACGAAAAAACGATAACTCCTGAATCTTTGGAAAGAGCCAAAGAAGCTTTGATTCAAGCAGGGTTAATTGTAGAAAATATTGAGAATAATCATTGATTAATTAAACCCATTAAATATTTTTTGCGATATAATTTCTAAAGATATGAGCGGACATAGTAAGTGGAGCACAATTAAAAGGCAGAAGGGGGCAGCGGATACCAAACGCGGGCAGGTATTTACGAAACTTGGAAACGCGATAACAATTGCAGTTCGTGAGGGTGGAGGCGGAGATCCGGCTTCTAATTTTAAGCTGCGGCTTGCGATGGACCAGGCAAGAGCTGCCAACATGCCCAAGGAAAATATGCAGCGTGCGGTAGACCGTGGACTTGGAAAAGGCGGAGCCGGCCAGCTGGAGTCTGTGGTTTACGAGGGATATGGTCCAGGCAAAGTGGCTCTAGTTATAGAAGCTGCAACAGACAATAAAAATAGAACCACCGGAGAAGTTAAAAGTACTATTGACAGAGCGGGCGGAAGTTTTGTTTCCCCGGGAACCGTTTCCTGGATGTTTTCGGACGAAGGTGTGGTTGTCGTTCATAAAGGCGGGAGGGGCATGGATGAATTCTTGGATTTAGCTGTTGAAGCAGGAGCTGAAGACGTTGCCGATGTAGGAGATTTTGTCGAAATTTATACGAAACTGAATACGCTCGAGTCTGTTAAGCGGGTTCTGGAGGAAAAGGGACTTGCAATAACAAGTGCGGAACTTTCCAAAAAACCGACTACGACTGTTGAAATCACAGATAGCGAGACGGCGAAAAAGGTGCTTGATCTAATGGGCAAGCTTGAGGATTTGGACGATGTTGTCAAAGTTCATTCAAATTTCGACGTTGCCGAGGGAATCCTCTTGCAAAGCTAATTCTTCGTTTGAATTTAAATCAGGTTTTGGAGGTTCGGGAATTATTCTAATATATCTTCCCCATGACGTTATCAAATATTCACCAGGAATTTCTGGGAGTTTGGTTTTGGCTGGTTGAGAATTTGCAGCTGCGTGGTCCACACCTTCAGAATTATGCTCGTGAGTCATATTTTAATGATAAATGAGGAGGAATTGAGTTGCTTGACACTAAACACACAGATTTTGGACCGGAAGCTGACTAAAATTCCTAACTGACAAGTTTTGCGGCTCCTAAAATCTCGCTGTTTTCTATTTTTGCGAATTTAGTTCTGTATTCCGGAGCAAGTTGTTTTAGATACCTTTCTATTTTTGGTCTTAGGCTGTGCCAAAACAGGCTGCCTTCCATAACAAAAATAAGATCATTCCGATCTTTTCTTCGAATAAGATCATTCCGATCTTTTCTTCGAATTAGATCTCTTTGGGAAAAATCGGTAATTGCTGCCATTACTGAAGCAACCAGTCCTGCAGATTTTTCAAAAAGATATCGTGCGATTTCTGTAGTTTCTCCAAGATTTTTGTTTGCGATTGCATTTAACTGGGCCGTTGAGTTTATCGGTGGACAATCGATGTTTTTACTTTTAATCATGATGTTAAATTGTTTATAAAGATAGGCACCAGCAATTTCCTTTTCAAAAATCCAGTCTCCTGGCCTTGCAGATTGGCGGTCAATTTCTTTTGTCTCTTTGCTCGGACTAAACTTGTTGAAGTTAGCAGCTTCTAAGTTTCTAATTGTGTTTTTATCTTGAAAAATGGAAAAGTTTATGCCCGTGCCTACGACTCCAGCGGCAACTTGAAGAGGAGAGTATTGAGTTAGTGCGGACAACAGCAGGCATACGGTGTCGTTCCCGACAGAAACTTGTAGCTTCCTTTTTGTTTTTAAAAAAACATATTTTTCAACTTCTTTCCCAACATTTTTGCCGATTAAACCTTCGAATTTGTGTTCTTTGGACGGGGTTATTAATTTTCCGTCAAGTTTGCCATTTTCTAAAATTGGTTGAATTGCAAAAGTAAAATTGATTGCAAGTGTTTTGGTGCCATTATCCAAATTATTCAGGACAAATTGTAAAAAGTCTTCTTTGGTGTTAAAAGCGTCAACAGGCGTTTCTTGTTTTTGGAGGATTTTAATTTTTCCACTTTGATATTTAACTTTTGCAACTTTACAGATGCTGCCTCCGGTGACTATTACTTGAAATACTTCGTCTTCTTGTACGATTTTGTTTTGAGGGATTTGGTTTTTGATAAAAACAAGACTGGTTTTTTTACCGCTTGCTGCGTCTTTTAACTCTTTTAGGAAGTTTTTGCGAACTGCCTTAAGTATTTCTTGGGTTTTTGGATCCATCAGGTCGTTTATACCTGATCCGACCTGAAAATGTAAATGAGATCTTCTAAGTGATTGGTGGAGGTCTCTTCGATGATGCAATCAGAAAGTGCAATAATTCCATGTTCGTCACCGGGAAGAAATTCAAATTTGTCTGCTGCTTTTGCAAGTTTTACAATAACCTTGCCTCTTTGCCAGTCTTTTGAATTATGGTTTGAAAAAAGAACAAGACAGAATCCTTCAAGAACTTGCAGTTTTTCAAGTTTATTTTTGTGGATTTCGAAACCCAAAATTCCATAGTTTTTAATAACTAAAAGTTTTTGGATAAAGTTCTTTGCGACGTCAACCTTTTTTAAAGCAACACCGCCCCAAGGAGTTTTTTCTGTTAAAGGTTTGGCTTTTGCAATTTGTAAAAGTTCATTTTTGAAATTTTTAGATGTTTTTGACGCTGGCGGATTTTGTTTTATTTCTGAAATGAGACTTTTTAAAAATCTTTGATAGGCGTCTTTCGTCTCTATTTTTTTGCCGTTTGAGACAATTTTTGAGAGCTTTCTTAATAGGGAAGACGGTAAAGCCTGATTTTTAATTTGAGGTATAAAAAAATAAGTCATCAGGTGATCAAATATCTTTTTAATTCCTCTTTGCCTGGAAAAGCGGTTATTGCGCCTTTTTTGGTTGTAGTAAGAGCAGCGATTACATTTGCACTTTCAAGAATTTTCTCAAGTTCCGGTTTAGTCATTTGAGAAATGCTTTTTTGCGCTTTGTAGATTCCGTGCAGATAGCCAGCGTTAAAGGCATCACCGGCACCTGTTGTGTCTACTACCTGAACTCTCATAGTTGGAATAAATCCTTCATATTTTTTGGTTTTATAATAGTTGCCTTTTGGACCAAGTGTTATAAAAAGTGCTTGTAGGTTTTTTGTAAACAACTTCTTGGCTGCTTTTTGTGGGTCTTTGGTATTTGTTAAAAATTGGGTTTCCTCTTCGCTGATTTTGAAAATGTCGACTTTTTTGGCCGTTTCTCTAATTATTTTTTCAGCAAGAATTAAGTCGTCCCAAAGATTTTTTCTAAGATTAGGATCGTAGGAAATTAAGGCCTTATTTTTTCTAGCTTGATTTATTAATTTTTGGGTGGCCTTTTGAGTTATTGGATTTGTTTGGGTCAGACTTCCCAAATGGAAAATTATGGTGTTTTGGGGGAGTGAGACTTCTTCTTCTGAAACGGTTTCGTGAGCTCCCCGGAAAAAATAAAAATCCCGGCCCCCGGTTTTTGTTTGAGAGACAAACGCAAGAGTCGTTCTTTGATCGTCGCTTACAACAAGAGATGAGGTATCCACATTCTGGTTTTCCAGTTCTTTTTTCAGGAAATGCCCAAAAGGGTCGTTACCGACTTTGCCGATAAAAGAAACATTTGTGCCGAGTTTTGCTAGACCAACTGCAGTATTTGCAGGTGCACCACCGAATTTTTTTAGAAAGTTTTCAGTTTGTGTGAGATCTCCGATTGTTGTGGAGATCATATCTATTAAAAGTTCTCCGAAGCAGGTGACCTTAGGCTGCGTTGGCATTTGCCGTTCTGTAGGTGTTGGCAAGCGATGTTAACTCTTCTAATTTTACACGAATGTCGTTTAAATCGCGAAAGGTGAAGTGAGGGATATTCTGATCTGTAAGCATCGTGTCAAAACCAACACCCTCTAGGGCAAAAATAGTAGCAATGATGCCTTTTCGATAGGCTTCTACGATATCAAAATCTGTTTCGCCGTCCCCGATGAAGATTATTGGTTTTGTCGGGTTTTCTTTTACAAGGGCATGAAGCGTGGCGCTTTTATCTAAGGTGTTGAGGCTGTCAGAGGTAATAGCTTGTATTTCGACCGGTGTTTCTGAGCCCATTTTATCCAGCAGGCCTTCGATGATTGGTTTAAAATTATGGCTGACAAAAGTTACTTTAGTATTTTGGGAGCCGAGATAATCCAAAAGCGACTTTGCGCCATCTCTTAGCGGTAAATAATGTCCGGCATTTCTAAATAATTGTTCTCCGCGTTCATCTGTCAGATAATGTCTCCAGAGGCTTGTGAAGACAAACGGAAAGACTTTTCTTGTGTGTTTTTTAAGCAAATATTCTGCGTGAGCGCTGGTTGGAATTAAATCTTTTAGATAGTTGCTTTCCGGAAAATAACTGATGTGCTCTCCAATATCAACTCTTCCTTTAAGATCCGTCCAGGTTCCGTCGTGGTCTGTTGCGATCTGTACGCCATCAAATTTAGCCAGTCTTGCAGCTGCCTTATGTTCGTTTGATAAGCCTTTTGTTTCCGCGTCAGCATCGGCCATTAATTTCGACATACGAATTGATGTTTCCGAAGGAAAAGAATGTTCTCGGCTAAAAGCTTTTTGTTTTGAAACCAGAGTATCGGCTATTTGCTCCGCTTCTCGTATTTGTGGGTTGTGGCCGTTTCTGCCCTCAAGATAGGCATCAATATATTCGATATATGGAGCAATGCTACTATTGATTAGCGCTATATAGGTGAGTATGTGATGAGGTTGAAGGTCTCCAGGGTTTTCCACCACGGCGGTTTCCGATGAGTTCCCGTTGGAGTGCCCGTTGGGGTAAACTCTGCCTATATGAAAAGCGGCCCCCGTTTCTGGGAGCCTTGCCAGTGTTGCGCCTGATGTGCGTTCAGACATATTACTGTGTGCAATGATACTGTTCGCTTAGAATTTGTGCTTGACGATTTTCTGATTTAATCCTGACAATTTGAGGCTGGCGTCTGGGTAAGTTAGCCTCAATTTGCACGCCTCTTGTGGAAGAAGTATTATTAAGCGTGTGCAGCATACAGCAACAGAGGCTTCATACCCCCTTGAATTTCGTGAAGAAGAAGCAAAAAGCCTAGGCGAACAGCTCAGGTTCAGGCACAACGTAGAGCTTGTGGGCATGAAACATGTCGGAATAGGCAACTTTTTGAGCTTCTTTTTGAATCATGCGGGAATCGTAGACAGATATATAAACCATGGAGAAAAACATCTTTTTA
Organism: Candidatus Curtissbacteria bacterium RIFCSPHIGHO2_01_FULL_41_11; assembly: GCA_001776335.1. Classification (GTDB taxonomy): domain Bacteria; phylum Patescibacteriota; class Microgenomatia; order Curtissbacterales; family GWA2-41-24; genus 2-01-FULL-41-11. The sequence continues at coordinate 34,294 of MFAZ01000018.1, forward strand.
TAACGGTTGATTTAAACGACCTTGTTGAGCGCGAAATTCACCCCTTTTGGGTTCTTTTATTCAAGCGGGTAGTGGACAGCAGTGAGAGCATTGAGATTAACCCTGCCGACAAAAAACAAATTTCCTCGCTGTTTTTAAACTCTATTCAGTCCCAGGACCTGTTTTTAACCATAGAGAACCTGAAAAAATCCTTGAATCTGATTGTAAAAGGAGATTTTCTGCCGACTATTTTTTTGCTTCGTCTGGACCGTCTCAAAGAGGTTTTCAATGAGGAATTTTTTTCTAACCTCGAGGGATTGGTAAATTCAACCGGACAAAAGCTCGCTTATGTTTTTACCAGTTACAGGTCGCTTTCTGAAATTGCCCAGCCGTTTTTTGAAAAAAAATACCCGACGCTTTTTCCCAATAAGATTTATATCAAGCCTGCAAATTTACACGATACTGAAATTATTTTTGAAACCTTTAAGAAAAAATATGATTTAAATTTGACTGATGATCTTTTGAAAAAGATTTTCGACCTGGCGATGGGGCATGTTCAGTATCTTCAGCTGAGCATTCTAATTCTTAAGCAAAAAGTTAGCGATATGGGGGTTGATGCCAGCAATCTTATGACGACAATCGCCAAAGACGAAAGAGTTAATCTGCTTTCAGAAGAAATCTGGGAAAGTTTCTCGACTGAGGAACAAGAGGTTTTGAAAAAAATTAGAGCAGGTAAGAGTATCGGTGAGGAAGAAAAAAAGAGTGCCCAGTATTTGTGGGATACCGGGGTGGTTTTTGGCAAAAACAGCCAGGTGGCAATTTTTAATCCGCTTTTTGAATATTATTTAAAAGGGAATGATGCTCGGAAGGAACAGCCCGAAGCTGTTGAATTTACAAAGAAAGAAAACCTGCTTTTTAATTTGCTTAAAGAGACAGTAGGTGAGGTTTGTGAAAGGGAAAAAATCATAAAAGAGGTTTGGCCGGAATATGAGGAAGTTGGGGTTTCCGATTGGACGATTGACAGATTGGTGGCAAGGCTTAGAAATAAACTTAAAAAACAAAACAGCCAATATGTTATTAAAACTGTGAAGACGCGCGGTTATATGTTGGTTGAAGAAGGATAAATGGCCGAAAGACCCTTAGAGAACAGTTTGCGTGAAGGGGAAATGGGTAGAGCAGGCGTTTTAGTTGTGGGTCTGACCGGAGCGTTTAGAGGACCGGTTATTCTGGTTGAGAATTTGGAGTCAAGAAAAGACAGAGCGCCCCTGAAGGTATTTTTACCTGAAACGGTTGAAGCTTCTTGCGGTATTCGTGCGGTGAGGGGGCTTTTAGCAAGAGGTGTTGCACTGGATAGAGTTGTCAGGCATTACTCCGGCAGAATTTTAGATTTTCTTAAAGCTTCGAAATGGGGACAATTCGATCCCGGCCGCGCGAGGATAACTTTTGATAACAGATCCCGGGCTGAATTTTTAAAGAGCGATCAGTGGGGTTTTATATCACAAACCGCCTCCGAGGAAGATGTCAGACATGCCCAGACTGTATTTAAAATGCTGGAAATAGACTCTCCCCAAAAAGCACTATCCTTGCTTGGAGAAGGTAATTCTGCGGCGTTTGCGGCAGTTAACTTTGTAGCGGAAAGCCTTGACTGGAGCGGAGAGGGTGGAGCTGTAACTTATTTTGCACAAGCTTTAACTAGGGCTGAGCGAACACAGGCGCGCGTTTCACAAACACAAGAAGAGCTAATAGGCATACAGGGGCCTGCAAAGGTCGACACAGGATGGGATGGACAAGTGCCTTGGATTTCCGTTGTAAATTGCGGGAGTAGCATAAGAATTGCCGCCGGTGGCAGCCAAATAGCAGTAAAGAATAACATGCATATGCTGGAGATGCTTGTCGGCCTGGAGCCAATAAGCGGAGAGATAGGCATTCATGGTGTCAGTGCTGGAGTGGCCTTCGGCGTTTGCATGGAGCAAGCACAGTGGGCGAAGAGATTTTTGGCGGAAGCGCTTTTGACAATTAAAAGAATATCTAAAGATCCATCCTGAATTCTAACCCCCACTTTTTGAAGCCTAAACTTTCGTAGAATTTGTGGATATCTGCGCGATCCATGCCGGAAGTAAAAATAATTTTGTAACAATTTTTCTCTTTTGCCATTTCAATAATTTTTTTGGAAAGAGCGGTGCCTATTCCCTTACCTCTTTGGTTTTCGTCGACGACGATGCCTTCCAAAAGAGCGTATGGTTTGCCGTGAGTGGGTATGGGGAGGTAAAAAATGGTTGCTGTTGCGACAACCTTGCCACCTGCTCTTGCGACAAGGACTGTACAGCTGTCGTTTGCAATAAGATTTTGCAACGTTTCAGTGGCATTTTCTGCGACAGACTGAACTCTGTAAATCTGGGATTGAAGAGTAAGAATACTTGCAATGTCTTCTTTTGCAGCGGGGGTAATATCCATAGAAGTATTGTACCTGATTGTAGCTTTTTTGTGCTACAATTTTGTGGAAGTGAAGCTTTACGAATTCGAAGGCCACCGAATTTTTTCGAAAGTGGGCATAGAAAGCCCTTTTTTTGTGGTTGTCTCAAGTGTCGATGATCTTGATCAGGCCAGGCGCAAACTTAAATTTCCGATTGTTTGCAAGGTTCAGGTTCTTTCCGGAAGACGCGGGAGGGGCGGGGGAGTCAAAGTTGTCACAAATGAAAAGCAGCTAAAGGATTTTGCGGTTGAATTTTTAGGTCGCGACTTCGGCGGAGAAGAAGTTCGGTTTATTGTGTTATCCGAGAAGGTTGATATTAGAGCTGAAAACTATATTTCTATTACATACGATACTGTTTTGAAGTCTCCATTTATGCTTTTTTCGACAAAAGGAGGAGTGGATATTGAGGAAGTTAAAAAAAGTGATCCTGAATCGATAGTAAGATACGACTTTGATGTTTTTGACGGGCCTGTTTCTCGAGAATTGGAGAAGCTGGGGATACCTAGTGATTTTGCACTTCGACTCTGGGATGCTTTTTACAAATACGACTGCAGGTTGATTGAGGTTAATCCGCTGGCTTTAACAGGTGAAGGAGGATGGGCCGCTGTTGACTCAAAGATTATTCTTGACGACGCAGGGCTTTTGCGGCACAAAGATTTGAATATTTTGCCGAAAGGGGCAGTTAGTGCAGTGCCTACAGAAAGAGAGCTCTTGGCCCATGAAATAGATGCGGAAGATTACAGGGGAACTGCAGGCTCAAAGTTTATTGAATTTGACGGAGATATTGCGATTCTGGCTTCCGGTGGCGGGGCGTCTTTGCTGGTAATGGATTCGCTGTTTGCGACGGGCGGAAAGCCGGCAAATTATACGGAATATTCGGGTAATCCCCCGAGGGAGAAAGTAGAAAAACTGACAAAAATTGCACTTTCGCGGGAAAATCTTTCAGGATGTTTTGTTGCAGGAGCTGTAGCCAATTTTACAGATATTTACGAGACTTTGAGTGGGTTTATCGAGGGCTTGAGACAGGTTAAGCCTAAAGTTGGATTTCCGATTGTGATTCGCAGGGGTGGGCCGAGGCAGCGGGAAGCATATGAGATGTTATCAAAAGTGGCCAAAAAAGAAGGTTATGATATTCATTTGTTTGGGCCCGAAACACCGATTTCTGTTGCAAGCAAAATGATGGTGGAGCTTTCGGATAAATATAAACTTAAATCTCAAAGGGCAAATCTCAAATCTGCAAATTAAATTTTAAATCTATTTAATTTTGAGTTATGAGATTTAAATTTTGAATTAGTGATATGTCGATTTTAGTCAATAGCCAAACTCGAATATTGATCCAAGGAATTACCGGTAAACAGGGAAGTCAGGCCTGCCGGGAAATAATTTCATATGGCGGCGGTGATGTCGTGGGTGGTGTGACGCCTGGAAAAGGCGGGCAGGAAGTCGAGGGTTTGCCTGTTTTTGACACTGTTTTTGAAGCACTGAAGGTATTGGGACAAGTTGATGTTTCGATGATTTATGCGCCGCCACTTTTGGTTTGCGACGCAGCATTTGAAGCTGTGGAGGCAAAGGTGCCGCTGGTTCATATTTTTGCAGAAAACGTGCCGGTTCTTGACGTATGCAAAATTTTAACTTTGGCTTCAGAAAAAGGAGTTAGAGTCCTTGGGCCCAATTCGGTTGGAGCAATATCTCCGGGCGAGGGGAAAATAGGCTCTATTGGCGGGCCAAATCCTGATGCGGTTTTTAGTAGAGGTCCAGTGGGTGTTATTTCCAAATCGGGGGGTATGTGCAGTGAACTTGGTAATTTGATTACGAGTGGGGGTTTTGGACAATCGACAGTTGTGGGTGTTGGGGGAGATTTGCTTATTGGAACAACGTTTTCTGACCTTCTTGTTGATTTTGAACAGGATAATCAGACCAAAGTGGTTGTAGCGTTTGGGGAGGTAGGGGGTAGTTCGGAGATAGAAGCAGCAAGACTTTTAAAAGAAGGGAAGTTTAAAAAACCATTTATTGTCTATTTAGCAGGAAAATTTGCCGAAAGTTTACCCAAGGATACGGCTCTTGGGCATGCAGGTGCAATTGTCGGTTTGGAAGCGACAATGGAACAAAAAATCAAAGTTCTGCGCGCTTCGGGTGCAATTGTTGCTGAAAATTTTGAAGATATACCGACCTTGATAAAAAAAAGTATATAAGCTGGCTTCAGAACAGCTTTTCGGAGTATACTTAATTTATATTTATGGCTAAGCCTTACCGCACTTCGATCACAACTCACGTAGAGGGTAAACCTCATGTTTACGGATACGGACTTGTTGATATTGCCGGCAAAGCATCTTTTTCCAAAACAATTTATTTGATACTTAAGGGTGAAATGCCCGACAAAAACAGTGAGGCAATGCTCGACGCAATTTTGACTATTTCTATTGACCATGGAGTTGAGCCGGCATCGGTTGTTGCTGCCAGAAATATTTATTCCGGAGGGTCACCAGTTCAGGCTGCGGTCGCCGGGGGAATACTGGCACTTGGAGAGTTTCACGGAGGAGCAATAGAGCAAGCTATGGAAAACTTTAAAAAGTATGAGCCATTGGGAGTGAAAAGGCTGGTCGACGATTTTGTCAGGCGCGGGGAGCGGGTTTCCGGGTTCGGGCACAGACTTTATGATGTTGATCCAAGAACGCAAAAATTACTTGAGCTTGCACACGAGTATGGTTTCTTTGGAAAATATGTCAAATTTGCCCTGAAGGTGGAGGAAGAACTTTCAAAAGGTGGCAAAAAGTTGCCTTTGAATATTGACGGTATAACAGCAGCTTTACTTCTGGAAATGGATTTTAATCCGAAAGTAGGTAAGGGCATTTTTATTATCGCGAGGACGCCAGGGCTTGTTGCCCACGTTGTCGAAGAAGCTTTGCGCGAAAAACCGGTTCGAAGACTTAGCGAAAAAGACGTTGAATACGACGGACCAAGGCCACGAAAATAATGATAATATTTGGTATCGATCCGGGGACGGCAACAACGGGCTATGGGATAATAAAATCTGAGTCCGACCGATCGAAAAATGGCTTTGAACTGGTAGAGTATGGTTGCATTGTAACCCCCAAAGAACAGGAAATGCCCTTGAGGCTTTATAGTATTCAAAAAGAGCTGAATAGGCTTTTGAAACAACATAAACCTGATTGTGTAGTTGTCGAACAATTATTCTTTGGTGTTAATTCCCGAACTGCAATGACGGTGGGTCAGGCGAGGGGAGTTGTGTTATCAACAGCCGCAGGCTATAGGCTTCCTATTTTTGAGTACCAGGGGCTTCATGTCAAACATACATTAACCGGCAGCGGGAAAGCAGACAAGAAAGAAATACAGAAATATGTAATGAGATATTTAAATAAAAGAAAACTTAAAAAACCTGTTTTGGTTGGTAAGGGGAAAGGGTATATCGATGATGCTGCGGACGCACTGGCGGTTGCCATTTGTCATGTAATAAAAATAAGTGCACCGGGTGTAAAGAATTGAAATTACTTAACTTACGATTACCAAACCTGCATTTTGGTCCGGGAAAAATAACTTCTTACGAGATTACCAAGCGTCAGAAGATTGTTTTGATGTCGCTTTTTTTAACAATAATTCTTATTACCGCTCAAACAGTGGGGGAATCGTTGCGATATGAAACAATCGCCTTTTTGACACTTTCCACCATTTTGCTTTCTATATTTGCCCTTTGGGGAGAACTTTCAGGTGTTAAATATTTTTTACTGCTGCTTTTGCCGACATATTTTGTTGCCGGAGCTTCACTTTTTTATTTTCTTTTGCCTGTTAGATGGCTAACGAGAGTGCCTTTTGCCTTCTTTTTTGGTATATCAGTGTATTTGCTGATGCTTACTTCGAATATATATAATGTCGCTGCCATTCGAACCATTGCACTGCTTCGAGCAGCGCATGCAGTTGGCTTACTTTTTACTTTAATTTCGGGCTTTTTGCTAGTTAATGTTTTGCTATCTTTTCACTTGCCGTTTTACCTAAATGTTATCGGAATAACGTTGATTTGTGGGCCCTTGTATTTGGTAGGTGTTTGGGCAACGGAGCTAGAGGATTACGTTTCTCAGAGAGCTTTTTTGTACGCTGCGGTTTTTACAATAGTAACAGCCGAGGGCGGGCTGGTGTTTTCTTTTTGGCCGATTGTTCCAATTAACGGAGCATTGGCGATTGCAACTGTAATGTACGCTCTTTTGGGACTTTCACAACTGCACCTTGAGGACAAATTAAAAACCCGGGTTTTGTGGGAGCATGTGGCAGTAGCTCTTTTAGTATTTGTGATTATCACAATTTCTACCAGATGGGGCGGATAAACGAGACCTATAGTTATTATGTGCTACAATTTTTATTCCCATGGAAGATTGCGAACAAACAGTCACTGAAGGGTTGGTTGGGAGTTAAAAAAGCGTACGGGTTTGATAATAGACTCCCAAGAGATTTAGACCTATAGTTGACTTTGTTGAACTTTTTTTGATATACTGCTCCAATGAGTGAAAGGCTTACGTCATCCTTGTCGAAAGTAGTTCCTAGACGGGAAATCCTCAAGAATATTGGAAAGGTAGTAGTTGCTAGCGGTGTTGGAGCTTTGACAAATCCATACGAGGGCTCTTTATTCGGGGATTTTATTAGCATCTTTGACTACTATAAACCACTCCCAAGGCAATACCAATCACCCGAAACGTCAATGCTCTGCGAAGCAACAGAAGACATCTTTGTAGTAGTAAAAGATCGTTACGGACTGAACCAAATAGAAGTTATGTTTACAGATGATGGATTGCCTATTAAGTGCCGATTGGAAGATGGTTGCGTAGTATTGTTTGACCAGGAAGCGGTAAAGATGGCAAGAGAAAAGGCCATAGTAAGTGAAGAACCGGAAATAATCGACGTTATATTAACGCCGCAAAAGCCCGAAGCAGATAATGACATTGAGCCAAAATATTTTTCTAAGAGCAAGCCGCTTAGAGAAAGTTTACCTGATGATGTTTTATCAGAAGCTGAGTTGGCTCAAAAAGGTATAAAAATAATTCAATCTGACAATACTGAGCTTTACATTAGAAAGCAGGCTTTCGAAAAGGGAAATCTATTAGAAGACTTTACCGGGGGAGGCAGAAAATTAACAATCGTTCTGGTTAACGGTTCCGTAATTTCGCCGAACCTTCTGAAAGACACAAAATATGAAGGGATAAGAGATACGCTTCACCGGAGAGAAGTCGATATTGAAAGTTTTAAGGCTTATCTGATTGGTTTAAATTTGGACGTCGTTGATTTAGAAAGAGAATACCTAAAAAAAGTTAAATCCGGAGGCTCCCGCGATGAATATGACGACCAGATCCATCACGATGTAATATCGTCGCTCAAAGCAGAAATCTTTGAATACGAAAATCTCTGGACTGATGACAGAATTTTAGTGGAATTAGTAGCGCAGAATACAGGAGAAGCAGCCGGCTATTACATTAGGAGAACAAATAAAGACGAAGTCATCTTTGTTGCTGTGGGTGAAAATGCTCCAGATCCTAAGAGAATTAGGTTATATTTTGACCAAGAAGGAAAATTTCAGATAGCAGATGGAAAAAGCTATACCGCCGGGCGAGGTTTTACACCTACGTTAGGTCAGAATTTCCCGAGCCCCGAGGAATTTAGAAGAAATATGGATGCAAGCCGGGATAAAAAGAGATCCTACCCATATGGGGCGCAAAAGATAGGACAAGTATTGAGGCACGAACTAGCTCATCGTAAAACCCTTAATGAATACGATGCAGATATGACGGCAATGGATACAATAAGTCAGGCATGGGCAACTTGGAAAGATTCTGGATATAAGGATGATGGCGGCTATTATTTCGTATTCAGATTGCCCGAAGGATATCCATTTAGGGGTTATATCTTCACTCAGGTGATGAATAAAAGTAGCACGCAAATGTAAGAATGAAAAGTTAGACTTACGGCAAACTCCTCGAATACTTGCTTGAGGATCATCATTTAGCCCCAAGAACGAGACCTATAGTTATTATTGGGGGAGAGGCAAAATAGTGATTAGTGGCTAGTGAATAGTGATTAGTTTAGCTTCGAGTTAGCTTCAAGATTATCAGAAAAAGAGTGAGGGATAGAGGAGACAGGGAAGTATAAGAGGTGATACACTGTGATACAGTTATAGTGGCGTGAAAAATAGAGGAGTAGAATCGTGAAAAGAAATTATAAGATTCATTAATCGTAATTTCATTCCAAACCTGACGGTTCGGAACTGAAATATTTATAGGGTCATGAATCTTGCGGTCCTCGTCCTTCGACTTCGCTCAGAACTGTGGGCCTAGGGACATATTTTAAAGATTCTTACAATTCAGAGTAGAGTGCTATGGGACACTGTGTTTTCAAAGAGGTGGCTCGCGAAGTTTTTAGCGGATGTGTGAAAAGAGTGCTAACCCTTCGAGGACTCTGGGCAAGGTGCATCGGAGAAGAGGGCTTTTGGGGAACAATAACGATAATTTTCAATTCTTAATTTTCAATTTTCAATTGAATATCTGTGTACACAATTCTCCGAGGAAGGACATATCTCCTTTTATCTAATGCGTCGCACAATGATACTTTTGCGACGTGAACTGAGACTGGTAGGGAGTGTGAGGTAAAATTTCTAATTTCTAATTTCTAATTTCTAATTACCAATTTATGTCAATTTACCCCTTTTGTCAGCCGTTATTCTTCGTTGGCTTGTCGGTCTATATTTGATGCACTTATCCCCTGTTAATAACATTATGATTTTAATAAGTACTTTTTGCTCTGAATTTCATACTTCGCTTATGAAAATAAGCTCAGCATAAACACTTCGTCGCTAAAATCACTCCTCAGCATAAACACCTTGGATGACTGATTGGCCTTAGTGAAACGCAGGATAAACGACTGTTTATCCTATTGGAACAGTAAAAACCCGTTCTAGGGCCTCTGGCGGGCTCATAGGTTGAAAAAATGTGTGTCAATGTTGGCACTCAGGCACGATTTAAGGTAAAATAATGGTTTGCATGGATATAAAGGCGCTTGAAGATCAGCTATCCAAATTCATATACGAACTTGAAACCGAAGACCGGCTTGTAAGAGTTGGTTTAAAAGATAAAGCCGAAACCGAAAAAATTTATAAGAAACATAAAGAATTATTCACCGAAGAAACATTAGACAAAGTAGAAACAGAGAGACGAAGAACCCCCACTTCGCTGAAGCTTCGTGGGGCAAGTAAAGAGACGAAGACTAAAGATATTCTGGAGAGGATTTATTTCACTCTGGCGGGTAGCTTCATTGGTCTTGCAACGGCCGCCCAGGAGGACGCGATAACCACCTATTTCTCGAAGGCAAAAGTAAAAGTTGTCGGCGAAGAAATCGCATACTATGAGCTTATGCCCCGAATATCCAAAGACAGTATTTTTGAAAGACGCGAGAGGCTCGATGACGCAGGATATGCTGTTATTTCCAAGGCAAATCCAAAGAGGTTAAAACTGGTCCTCGACGAGATCAAGATTATGAAAAAATTGGGATTTTCCAGCTACATTGACTATTTCACAAAAGGCAAAAAGATGGATTATATAAAGTTTTACAAGATTTGCGGAAGACTTTTGAAGGATACGGACAAGATCTGGAATAAGGTTATGGGCGAGGTTGCTGTCGATGTTTTAAAAAGACCGTTTAAAAATATCCGATCGGTTCACCTTGCTTATTTGCGTTCAATTTCAATGTATGACAATTATTATCCGAAAGAAAAAGTTGTTTCAACGTTTTTGAAGTGGACTGGTGATATCGGGTTTGACGATTTATTGCCTTTCATACACATTGATGAGAAAGACAGAGCCAAGAAGAATCCCCGGGCTGTTTGCTACTGGCCAAATCCCCCGGGCGAAATTCACTTAGTTATAAAACCTATTGGCGGCGAACAGGATTTCGAGGCTATTTTTCACGAAGGCGGGCACGCTTTGCACGGAGCCTCTGTTTCTATTAAACTTCCATATACTTTGCGTACACTCGCCCATTCCAATGCTCTTACAGAAACATACGCGTTTATTTTGGAAGATATGGTTTTTGATCCTGACTTCTTGACAACTTATCTCAACGTAAGCTCTTTTACCGGAAATAAGATTAACCGGCAGGCATATTTTGTAAATTTGATGATGCTGAGGCGTTATCTTGGAAAGTTTTGTTATGAATTTGAGATGTTTTCCCAAAATGCCATTTCCAAGGGTCCTGTCCTCTACTCTAAAAATTTACAGAAAGCCACTGGCTTTATTACAAAACGCGAGGGCTGGCTCGCAGACTTGGATGGCGGATTTTATAGTGCGGACTATTTGCGTGCCTGGATTTCGGCTGCACAAATAAAAGATTATCTGGTTAAAAAGTTCGGCAGGAAATGGTTTGTGAACAAACGGGCCGGAGAATTTTTTAGAAAATTATACTCACGCGGAGTGACGGATGAAGTTGAGGATGTCGTAAAAAAACTCGGCTATAAGCCGTGGGACACGAGCCTTTTGGTAAAAGGATACAGTCAGGTTTTAGGTTAGGCAGTTTTTTTCAAAACGAGGAGCTTGTCTTTTTTGTATGGGGCCATGATTAAGGTTCCCTCATAAGAACCGAATTTCTCCCCCTCCCTCAATGAATAAATGGTTGGTTGGTCAATATTGTCTTTAGGGTAAAATAGAGTTAGGGTATCATCGCCCACTTGAATTTCTATGAAACGCACTTTTCCTGTTTTGTCTGCGGCAACTTTTATACCCAGCCGTCCTTTTATTGCATTTGCTTCTATTTTTCTGCCTCTTGTTCTTGTTAAATCCAGCCGAGTCTTGGTGGTTAAATCTACATAAAGATTCGTAGGTTCACCGACAAGAAGACTTTGGCCCTCACTATGGCCGATTACGACCATTTCTCCCTGCTCTAGTGAACGATTTATTTTATTATTTATGATCTGCTCTCTTTGTGGAGAGATAGCGTTTACTGTTCTATACACCGAGGAGGAATCGTTACTTGCTCTTAAGGGTCTGATCCAATGAGGACTTGTAATTTGTCTCCACCACGCCCTGCTTCCTGCAACAACATATCCTGCGATTTCGATAGGTCCTTCGATGGGTATTTCTTTATATGGTACTCTTTCGGCCATAGGCGATATTCTAGCATAATTTTAGCAATATTACTATGGGGTTATTGTTCGTTAGGAGATGAGGGTGCCTATGTGTTCACCGCGGGAAGCTTTTGCTATATTGTCTTCTTTGGCGAGATCGAAGACTACAATTGGAATTTTGTGGTCCATGCAAAGCGAAAGCGCGCTGTTGTCCATTATTTCAATGTCGCGGCTTGCTATCGCCTCATTATAAGTTAAATGATCGAATTTTTTAGCGTTTTTGTTTTTGGTCGGGTCACGGTCGTATACCCCATCAACTTTAGTTGCTTTTAGTATTATTTCGCATTCACTTTCCAAAGCGCGAAGCGCTGCCGCAGTATCTGTTGTGAAGTAAGGGTTTCCCGAGCCTCCTGCGAATATGACTACCCTGCCCTTTTCCATGTGCCTGATTGCTCTTCTTCTTATATATGGTTCACATACGTCTTTGATTTCGATTGCCGAAAGGACTCTTGCACTCTGGCCTTCTTTTTCCAAGGCTGCCTGAAGGGCCAAAGAGTTCATGATTGTTGCCAGCATACCGATATAGTCTCCTACCGTGCGCTCCAGACCTTGTTCTTCTGCTGAAGTTCCGCGGAAAATATTGCCGCCACCAACAACTATTGCAATTTGTGTACCGTCTTTGACGGCTTTTTTTATTTCCCTGGCCAGCCAAAGAGTGAATTTGGGGTCGATCCCGTATTGTCTCTCACCGAGAAAAGTTTCGCCGGAGAGTTTTAGCAGTACTCTTTTGTACTTTGCGTTTGCCATTTAGATTATTTTAACAATAGATATATATGAATGTCGATGCGGGCGAAAAGAAGAAATTAGTCTTAGCACTATCCTATAGTTTAGCACATGTCACCGTGTATTTGCAAGTTGTGGTTTCTAACTTTTTCTAAAAATTCTTCTGAGTAAATTTGGAGCTGGTTTTTCCTCACGATAAACTATCTCGGGTTCTAAAAAGGCTTCGCCTATTTTCCCTTCGATCTTTTGTGCTGCAGATTCATCGATGTTCGGTGAAATACTGACAGAGCTCCAGTCTTTTCCTTTCACTGTAACGCTTAAATCATGTACTGTATCGCTTAAACTAGTGCCGGTTCTCCCGGCCCTGTTTAATATATCTATTGTTAATTGGCTAGCCTGCTCTCTAGAATTTTGCCAGCTTAGCCTTAATCCTCTTCTCCAGCCAAAGTCATCTCGGTGTATATTGACATATCGAAAACCTCCTCCCGCATCATAAGTACCTGGTGGGTCTCGAAGGTCGACTCGTTCCAAAGAATCAAAGCAAAACTCCATGGGTAGATCTTCCTGATCCTCAAAAATTGTACCAGTTCCATGAAGTTGAGTTTTGTTTATTCGTTCAAGATGTTGTCTGAGCTCAAGTTTTGCCGATAAGTCTTTCAAATCTACCCATGGAGGTAGTAGCAATTCTCTGTGCTGTTTTCTTATGTTTGAAGGATTTCTTGCCGCTGCATCTTCAGCGGCTTGTCTTGCTTGTAATTCTGCCGCAGCTGCCTGCTCTTCTTTTAGTTCTTCAATTGTTCTTTCAATTTGGCTCATATATGGAGATTATTATACAACTAGGGTTCAAATTTTTAACGCCGGTTCGATAATCACAGATCTTGGGCGTGAATCTAGGGTTGTGAAGTGGATTGTGGCTGCAAAACCGGGAACCTGCGAGGGAAATCTAATTTTCCGTCCATCGCCGGCAATTACCTGAGCCTGTTTGTCTATTGATAAAAACAAAGCTTTGGAAACTATTTGGTCTATGTTCGGCCGCATGACCGCGTCGATTTTGTGAATGTTTAGCAAAGTAAACAGGGTTGCAGCAACATTTAGAGTTTCGGGGCTATGTTCCTCTTCCCGCTGCTCTATTTGGTAGGTTTTTTGTCCGCGCGAGGAGATTGAAAGCAGTCCGACCGCTTTTGGTCTTTTCTGGCCGTCCGTCGGGTTTTCTGAGAGCCTTTTTAAGTCTTCCATTTTCTCGTAGAGGAAAGTCAGGGCTTCGTCTGAGGCTACTTGTGATTGAAGAAAAGCTTCCAGTCTTCGAAGTGTTTCTACCCTTCTTTGATGAAGACTTACCCAATCTTCTTCAGGAATGTTAAACGGGAATTGTCTTTCAGCCATTTCGTTTTATCACAGGTTGACGCCTTCATCTTTCAAATCTTCGTAAAGGTCTAATGTGTGGGCTATAAGCATGCCGAATGCGGCTTTAAGGTCAGATTGCGAAGCGTAGCCGAGAGCGTGGAGATTCATCTGTCCGTATCGAGGATGGACGGCGATATAAATTTTAGTTTTTCCTGTTTTTATGTCTTTACTGTCTCCAACCCCTACAAGTAAAAATTGGTCGCTATGATCTTCTGATAAACCTAAAACGATGATTTCTCTTTCTAATAAATCTGCGAAATCGTGAACATAAGGTTTAAGCTCAGGAATTGCTTCTGTTTCTCCCCACTCTATTAAATCAGCAAAAAGTTTTTTTGCACCGTCCGTCAAGCCGTCTTTAGAATTGTCTCTTTCCTCTTTCATGTAGCCTAGATTATATTGCTTGCAAACTCATATTGCAATTATAGGATATGTCGTAGAATTTTAAGTTCAGCTTCCCTGTTGGTTGATTTTGAATCTGTGGGCGTCGTAGAATGAAAGCAGTGATTAGTGCCTGGTGCTTAGTCACGAAATAATTATGATTTTTAGTCTGCCCGATTTAGTAGAAGAGTTTCTTGAGTATCTCGAAGTTGAACGCAATCTCTCTCCCCTAACCATCCGCGATTATAAACATTACCTGAATTTTTTTAATGATTGGTCTGGTGCAAACGCGCCGGTTTCTAAACCGTCAGATATTACTCTTGAACTAGTACGGAAGTACAGAGTCTATTTAGCCCATTTTAACAGTCCAAACGGTAATTTACCGCTTAAAAAAGTTACGCAGAATTATTATGTAATCGCTCTGCGCTCTTTTCTTAAGTACCTAATAAGGAAGGACATAGCCGTTGTTTCTCCGGATAAGATTGAATTGCCAAAGACCGAGTCAAGGTCGCTGAAGTTTCTGGACCGTGAACAGCTGGAGCGGCTTCTTGCGCAGCCCGATATGTCCAAAGATCGGGGTGTAAGGGACAAAGCGATCATGGAGATGCTTTTTTCGACCGGTCTTAGAGTTTCCGAGCTTTGCAAGCTGGATCGGGATCAGGTAAATATTGACCGCAAGGAGTTCGGAGTGATTGGTAAAGGAGGCCGTGCAAGAGTTGTATTTTTGTCCGACCGGGCTGCTATTTGGCTGGAAAAGTATATTGCAAGACGGACTGATAGCTTCAAACCGCTTTTTATCCGCTATTCCGGCAACCAGGAACCAACCGTAAACGGAGAGCAAATGAGGCTGACTTCCCGTTCGGTTCAGCGGATAGTTGATAAATACTGCCGTCGTGCACGTTTGCCTGTGAAGGTAACGCCTCACGTTATGCGCCACAGCTTTGCTACGGATTTGCTTTTAAACGGAGCGGATTTGAGAAGCGTGCAGGAACTCTTGGGGCACAAAAACGTTTCGACTACCCAGATTTATACACATGTGACCAACGCCCAGCTCCGGGATGTGCATAAAGCGTTTCACAGCGGGAATAAGTAATTAAAGTCCGTATGATGAAAGTGGTAAGTTGCCTATTCTTGTTCGGTTAAGTGATATAAGGAAAGAATCGCATTGGATTTGGCCCTGGATTGTAGAAAGTCCTGCAATATAACCATTTTCCTGTAAAAATTTAGTGGCTGCGACTGTTCCATATGGATAGCCAAAAATAGCTGAATCTTTTCCAAACTCTGCAAGTTGTTTTTTGGCAGTTAGAACCTCGAAGGAAATTTTTTCTGTGTTGCCTGCACCAAGATTGAAATGGGAATATGTGTGATTTATTGTTGATATTAGTCCGGTCGCAAGTGCTGCTTTAAGCTGGTCGCCTGTCATGTAATCCGGATTATTCAGTAGTCCGGTCGGGATTAAAAAATCGGCGTGCATTTGATATTTTTGCAGGATTGGCAGAGCGTAAGTATATGCGTCTAGGTATCCATCATCTAAAGTTATGACAATGCTTTTTGTGGGGACAGAACTATGGTTTATTAAAGCCTGGGCAAGTTGACTCGAGCTGATTGTGGTATAGCCTGCGGATTTTAAATAAGCCATGTGGGTGTCGAACGTGTTGTTATCAACGGTTAGAGCTGTTTGCCATTTTTCTTGCGCTTGAGACCATGGTTGGACATGGTGATACATAAGGATTGGGACATTTAAGCAATAGCCAGTAAATTCAGGTTCCGGCGTGGGACTTGCTTGCTCTTTTGGAGGAAGTGGTGACGATGCCACGGTTGTTGATTCGGCTGTTGATTCTCTCTGGGCTAAAACTTCCGAAGGGCGTGGACTATTGGAAGCCATTAATAAATTTATTAGAGACAGTAGCGATAGGAAAACGGGCAGGAAGTATATTAACTTCCTGTTCATGATGGCAGATTATGCCTGAACGGGAAGTAATATGCAACTAGTTTCTATGCGTGACGTAGGATGACCATGGAAGGACCATGAGATCGGCGAATTTCTTTTTCGAAATGCTTTTTGCAAAAAGCTCTGCCGTTTGTAAATTTGTCAGAAGCGGGACGCCGTAATCTACTGTGGCACGTCTTATTACATAATCATCGTCAAATTCTCTTTTGAAATAAGGATCTACGATATTTATAACAAGATCTATCTGTTTGGCAAGCAGAAAATTGAGGACGTTTGGTTTTTTCTTCTCGTGAATTTTGTGAAGTTTTTGTGATTGGATGTTGTGGGAATTCAAAAATGCGGATGTACCTGCAGTTGCGTATATCTTGAGCCCAAAGTTGGCAAGCAGCCTGGCACTTTCCAGAAACTTTATTTTGTTTTCTTCTCCGGCCAATGAAATAAAGACTGATTTTTTGGGAAGTTTTACGCCTGTTGCGATTAAAGATTTAAGAAATGCTTCGGAAATATCATCGCCAAAACAAGCCACTTCTCCGGTTGAGCTCATCTCTACCCGCAAAATCGGATCGGCTCCTTTTACTCTGGAAAATGAAAATTGAGGGGCTTTTACTCCCACATAAGGAATATTATTTACCGAATATTTCTTGCCTGTTCCTTTTAGGATTGCATCTGTTGCAACTTTGACAAAGTTTACACCCATAACTTTTGATGCAAAGGGCAGACTGCGCGATGCGCGCAAGTTGCACTCAATGACCATTACTTTGTTGTCTTTGGCAAGGAATTGAATGTTGAAAGGGCCTGTTATTTTTAGAGACCCCGCAATTTTTTTGGTGATATTTAAAATTCGCTTTTCTGTTTCCAGATAAATTTTTTGGGCAGGAAGAACCATTGTCGAGTCTCCTGAATGAACTCCGGCGTTTTCTACGTGTTCCGAAATTGCATAGGTGAGGACCTCTCCCCTGTTCGCGACGGCATCGATTTCGATTTCTTTAGCATTTTCAAAATATTTGGAAATGACAACAGGATATTTTTCGGAGATATTTGAAGCCATCTTTAAATAATTTTTGAGGTCTTGGGCGTTAAAAGCTACATTCATGGCTGCACCGGAAAGAACATAGGAAGGCCTGACAAGGACAGGAAAACCAACATTTTTTGCAAACGTGACAGCGTCTTTCGCGTTTACCAGTTTTGCCCAAGGAGGTTGATCGATACCAAGCTGATCGCAAAGACTGGAAAATTTATTACGGTCTTCCGCTTTATCTATAGACGCCGGGCTTGTGCCCAGAATGTTGGCGCCTTTTTTTACAAGATCCATGACAAGATTATTCGGAGTCTGACCACCCATAGAAACAATAATTCCCAGTGGTTTTTCCTTTTCATATATTTCCATAACTGTTTCCGTTGATAATTCTTCGAAATAAAGTTTTTTGGCCATATCAAAGTCTGTCGAGACTGTTTCCGGGTTACAGTTTATGATGATTGGGGAAAATCCGAGATTTTGAGAAGTTTGGGCGCAGGTTACACAGCACCAGTCAAATTCCACGGATGAACCAATTCTGTACGGACCCGAACCCAGGACGATGATCTTTTGGTTATCGGAATTTTCAATTTTAATCCCGTTTTTTCCAAAAAACAATTTTAAATTTTCAATTTGGGGGATGTCGTCTTTTTCACCGTTGTAGGTTAGATAGAGATAATTAGTTTGGGCGGGATATTCTGCAGCAAGAGTGTCTATTTGTTTAACTCTCGGACGAATATTATTTTTAATTCTAAATTCCCTGACTTTTTCCTCGGGTAGTTTTTTGAGATATGCAATCCTGCTATCTGAGAATCCATGCTGTTTGGCATTAAGAAGAAGATCGGGGCTGAGCTGTTTTATTTCGATTTCCTTTTCAAGCTTTACTATGTTTTTTATCTTTTCAAGGAAAAAAGGATCGATGCCGGTATCTTTGGAAATTTTTTGGATGCTGACCCCTTTTTTGATTGCTTCGGCAACTGCAAACAGGCGCGAAGGTGTAGGCGTTTCCCATTTAACATCCGGTGTTTTTTCATCCAGAAGTCCTGTGAGGCCAAGGTCAAGCATACGAACTGCTTTCTGGACGGCTTCTTCAAATTTTCGGCCGACAGCCATAACTTCTCCTACGGATTGCATGTAAGAGCCGATTCGAAAGTCGCTTTTTTGGAATTTGCCGAGGTCCCATCTGGGGAATTTAACGACAATATAATCAAGCGCGGGTTCAAACGCGGCAATGGTTTTTTTAGTAACTGTGTTTTTAAGTTCTGTTAAGCCATATCCTAAAGCAAGTTTGGCTGCGATATAGGCAAGCGGGTACCCTGTGGCTTTTGAAGCCAGAGCCGAGCTTCTTGAGAGACGCGCGTTTACCTCGATGATGCGATAATCAAGCGAATTTAGCATGTCATTGCGAGGAGTCGAAGACGACGAAGCAATCTTATTCGCAGAAAAACTCTGTTTATTTCTTTTAGATTGCTTCGCTTTGCTCGCAATGACAGTTGAGGAAGGTTTCGGATTCAGGGCAAATTGGATATTGCACTCACCTACTATTTTCAGTTGGCGGATAACCTGAATTGCGATTTGCCGAAGTGTGTGGTATTCGTTGTTGTTTAGGGTTTGAGACGGCGCAACTACAATTGACTCGCCCGTGTGAATGCCCATCGGATCAACGTTTTCCATGTTACAAACTGTAATACAGTTGTCGTATTTATCGCGGACCACCTCGTACTCGATCTCTTTCCAACCTGCCAGGTATTCTTCGATTAGAACCTGGGGAGATTTTGTCAGGGATCTGGTAACTGATTCTTCCAGTTCTTTTTCATTTGTGCAAACCGCCGAATCCTGACCTCCAAGCGAAAAAGCAGCACGGACAATTATCGGGAATTTGATTTGTTTTATAACAGTTTTTGCTTCCGCAAGTGATTTGACTGCAGCACTTTTGGGAATGGCAAGATCAATGCTTTGGAGCATTTTCGCGAAAAGATGTCGGTCTTCTGTCGCTTCTATTGCACCGACAGGAGTTCCCAAAACTTTGACTTTGTATTTTTTAAGAACGCCTGATTTGGTAAGTGCCAAGCCGCAATTTAAGGCTGTTTGGCCTCCGAAAGATAACAGGATTCCGTCCGGCTTTTCTTTTTTTATCACTTCTTTGACAAAGTGGGGCTCGACCGGTAAAAAATAAACCTGGTCGGCAAAATCCTTGGAAGTTTGGATCGTGGCGATGTTTGGATTTATAAGGATTACTTCGGCACCTTCTTCTTTAAGGGCTTTGATTGCCTGAGAGCCGGAGTAATCGAATTCTCCGGCTTGACCTATTTGCAGTGCACCGGAACCCAAAAGTAAAATTTTCATTTGAATTGATCCATAAAGCGGTCGAATAAAAATTCTGTGTCTTTAGGCCCTGGTTGCGCTTCCGGGTGGAATTGGACCGAGAAAAAAGGCAATTTTTCGTGAATGATGCCTTCGTTGGTGTTGTCGTTGGCGTTTATGAACCAGCGTTTGAAACCGTGCGGCATTTTTTTCTCCGAAACCGCAAAGCCGTGGTTTTGGGTTGTAATGTAGCACTTTTTAGTTCCGACCTGAATAGTCGGCTGATTTTGGGCGCGATGGCCGAATTTGAGTTTATATGTATCCCCTCCTGCAGCAAGCGCCAGGAGCTGATTTCCGAGGCAAATTCCAAAAGTCGGGATTTTCCTGGCCATAGATTTTTTGATAATTGCAATTGATTCTTTGGCCATTTTCGGATCACCAGGACCGTTGGAGATGACGAGGCCGTCAATTGGCAAATCATTTTCAAAAGGGTCATAGTTCCATGGGAGTTCATAGACAGTGGCGCCGCGGCTTGTGAGACAGCGGATGATATTTTTCTTTGCACCGCAGTTGAGGAGTCCAATTTTGGGTGAACTGTGAACTGTGAACTGTGAACTGTGAACTGTTAATTCCTTCGGTGAAACTTGGGCGACGAGATTTTGGGTATTTGGGTCAACAAATTCTACGTCCTGGTCGCTATTTATAATTTTGCCGAGCATGACTCCTTTTTCCCGGAGTTTCTGAGTCAGAGCCCTGGTGTCTATTCCATAAATACCCGGAATGTCCTCTTCTCTGAGCCAACTGTCCAAAGTTTTTGTAGATTGCCAATGGGATGGGTTTTCAGTGAGATCCGAAATAATGAGGCCGGCAACATGAATTTTTTCCGATTCCAGAAAT
>MFAZ01000018.1:54656-86955 GCA_001776335.1 Candidatus Curtissbacteria bacterium RIFCSPHIGHO2_01_FULL_41_11
TGTCAGGATCTGGCCGGCATATGACGGGTCCGTAAGCGAGAGGTCGTAGCCGACCATGCCGGTTGCAAAGACGACTTCACCCGCCTGGGATTTATCCGCGCCGAAGGAGGTGCCTTCGAAAGTAGTTCCATCTTCCAAAATAAGTTTAGCTTTTGACATAACTCAAAAAAAAAGCCCCGAGAGGCTTAATTTGTTTCAAACTATTTTTGTTACAACCTATTGGCATTTACTAAACGTAGATTCTAACTTTTTTTGACATTTTTAACAAGTTTAGGTTTTGCGGCAGTTTGGGGTTTGACTGCAGTTTGTTTAGCTTGGGGATGCTGTGCTTCGACTTCTACCTCATCCTTTCTTTTCTGAATGACCGTGGTTGCCGCTACTTTGTCGGCGGGTGAAAGACGCATAACGATAACTCCCTGAGTGTCTCTTGTCAGGCGAGGGATGGAGCGAAGGGTTGTCCTTATGACCTGGCCCTTTTGCGATGTAATGATCAGGGCTTCATCGTTTTTGGTGAGGACCTGGGCTGTTACTATATCGCCTGTTTTTTCGGTAAGGTTGGCGACCTTTACTCCCACGCCACCTCTGAGTTGTTTTGGCCAACCGATGACCTGTGTTTTTTTACCTATACCTTTTTCCGTTACCACTAAAAGGTCTGCCTTATCGTCCTCGCTTGCTATGACGTCCATTCCTACCAGTTCGTCGCCCGGCTTTATCTTTATACCGCGAACGCCCATTGTGTCCCTGGCCATAGGACGGACATCTTTTTCATCAAACTTTATCGACATACCTTTTTTGGAAACCATGAAGACAAGATCTATGCCGCTTGTTAATTTTGCCCACCTCAGTTTGTCGCCCGGAACAAGTTTGATAGCGATTATTCCCGATCTTCTGATTGAATCGTAACTTGTGATGGCGGTTTTTTTGATGGTGCCGTTTTTGGTGGCCATCATCACGAAGGCTGAATCAGGCTTTTGGTTGCCTTTGGTCTTTTTGACCGGAAGAATTGAGAGAATTTTTTCTTCCTGGCCGAGTTCGAGAAGGTTGACTATTGCTACCCCCTTGGAGATCCTGGAAGAATCCGGCAGGTCGTAAACCCGCAGCTGGAATACTCTTCCCTTATCCGTAAAGAATAAAAGATTATCATGAGTGTTTGCGACAAAGAGTCGGGCAACCACGTCTTCCTCTTTGGTCGTGATGCCGGTAACGCCTTTGCCTCCACGTCTTTGAGTGCGGAATGAGCCAACGTCCTGTCTTTTAACATAGCCACCTTGAGTGATTGTGACTATCGTCGGTTCGTTGGGAATCAAGTCTTCTTCCGAAAACTCGCCGATTTTTTGTTTGTAAACTTTGGTCCTGCGTTCATCTCCGAAACGTTCTTTTAACTTTAATAATTCTCCTTTGGCCACTTCGAGAATCTTTAGAGGATGCGCAAGAAGATCTTCTAGATAGGCAATTTCCTCTCTGGTCATTTTTAGTTCGTCTTCGATTTTTTGCCTTTCAAGAGCTGCAAGGCGTTTGAGCTGCATATCCAAAATCGCCAGGGATTGGATTTCTGACAATTTGAATTTGCGCATGAGGTTTTCTTTGGCGTCTGTCTGATCCTTACTCTTTTTGATTGTTTCTATGACTGCATCGATGTTGTCTACGGCGATTTTTAGCCCTTCCAAAATGTGTTCTCTGTTCTTGGCCGCATCAAGATCAAACTTGCTTCTTCTGGTAATGACGTTTTGTCTGTGTTTGATGAACTCTTCGAGGATCATTTTGAGTGTGAGAGTTTTGGGTACTCCACCCACGAGAGCTACCATGTTCACGGCAAAAGAACCTTGAAGCGAAGTGTGTTTGTAAAGGTTATTTAGAACAGACTGGGGTCTCGAGTCTCTTTTAAGTTCGATAACCACTCGGAGGCCTTTTCTGTCCGACTCGTCGCGAAGATCGGAAATTCCTTCGAGTTTCTTGTCTTTTACAAGTTCAGCAATTCTGGTTACCAGAACGGCTTTGTTGACCTGATAAGGAATTTCGGTAACGACGATTTGAAATTTGCTTCCACTGGTTTCTTCGATTTCGGCTTTTGCCCGCATGATGATTTTGCCTCTGCCGGTAGCGTAGGCTGATATGATTTCCTCGATGTCGTAAATTTGTGCGCCTGTCGGGAAATCCGGACCTTTGATAAATTCCATCAGGTCTTCAACTGTCGCTTCGGGATTTTTGATGAGGTGAATGATGGCGTCTATGATCTCACCTAGATTGTGAGGCGGAATGTTTGTGGCCATACCCACTGCAATGCCTGAGGCTCCATTTACCAAAAGATTCGGAAGTGTTGCCGGAAGAAAAACGGGTTCTTTCAGGGTGCCGTCGAAGTTGTCCACAAAATCAACGGTGTTTTTGTCCAGGTCGTAAAGCAGGGTTTCGGAGATCGTGGAAAGTCTTGCTTCGGTATACCGCATGGCAGCCGGCGGATCGCCATCGACAGAGCCGAAGTTTCCCTGTCCGTCTATGAGCGGATTTCTCATTGCAAAACTTTGTGCCATTCTTACCAATGCTTCATAAACTGGAGCGTCACCGTGGGGATGGTATTTACCAAGGACTTCACCGACTACTTTTGCGCTTTTGCTGTAATGCGCACTATGTGCAAGACCAAGACGGTGCATGGCAAAGGTAATTCTTCTGTGGACCGGTTTTAAACCGTCGCGGACGTCCGGGAGAGCACGCGCGACGATGACGCTCATTGCATAGTCCAGATAAGATTTCTGCATCTCATTGACTATTTCTACTTGTTGTATTCTGCCTATATCAGCCATTTATTTTTTAGGTTCTAAGAGTCCAAATTTAAATTCCAACTGAGGGACTTTTTTATCTTCTACAAGTAGATGATTGATAACCACTCCTTCTTCCTCATGTTCCGTTGCAGGAGTCCAATATTCGAAATTCATAGTTTCTATTATCCCTTCTTGGGGCGTAGGTTGACTTCTTTGGGGATTTAAACCGGGGACGGTTGTTTGCAGGGCGGTGTCCTCAAAGTATTGTCTTTTTATTCCGTTCGATGTCACATCTTCGAAATCTACGTAGACTAAGATTGCTCGGGGGTTCGGAAAAGTTGCAACAACGACGTCACGTGGTTGAATGTTAGGGGTGGCTATAAATTTAACAGTGCCTACCCCTTTAAGATATTTGTAAACTTCCCACTTCCCGGTCTTATCGGGTTGTATGTTTTCAAAAGGTTTGATGTTTTGATCAAATTCAATTGTTACTTTCGGCTGTTCTTTCTCGACTGTCTGTTGATCATGTTGTTTCTTGCGGAATATTTCAATTAATGAATCCATATAATTAAAAAATTTTTTTCAAAAGCAGTCCGGAAACCGAAAGCAGTACCAGTCCAATTAAAACTTCTATGTATGGCGAGGAGAGTCCGAGTATGTTGGTTATAAAGTTTTCGACGCCGAGTGCAAAAATTACCAGGCCAACCGTGCCGGTGATGCCAGCTATTATTTGATTGTTTCTGATTTGCAATACCGGTTTTTTGGCGAGATCAAATGATTTGACTGCCGTCTTGTCCAGTGTACTTTTGGAAAGAATACCAACAAGTTTTTGGGCAGTATGTTCTGTTATTGGTTTTGTCTGATTTTGTTCTTGCATATTTTTATACGTCTAAGGTAGTTTGTTTTGCCCAACTAATTTTGCTTTTCGCCTTTTCAGTTCTATTCGAACACGGCTCAAAGCGCAACTTTAGATGGGCTTTGTCAGCTTTTATTATCATATGTCTAGGGTAGCTGATTTCGCGTGTGTCTGGATAAAGCGTTTTCGTGGCGGGACTTCGTCACCCATAAGCATTGAGAAAACGTGATCAGCTTCTGTGGCGTCTTCGATGTTGACTTTTTTCATAATTCTGGTTTGCGGGTTCATGGTTGTTTCCCAAAGTTGTTCCGGATTCATTTCCCCCAGACCTTTATATCTTTGAATACCGTATTGTCTTGCGGTTGCCTTTTCTTTTATCAGGGCTTCCTTTTCTTCGTCTGTAAAGACATAGTGAATCTCTTTGCCAAAAGTTATCTTATATAAAGGAGGCATGGCCACATAGATGTAGCCTTTTTCGAAGAGCTGAGGCATGTAACGGAAGAAGAAAGTCAAAAGCAGAGTCATGATGTGTTCACCGTCTACGTCGGCATCGGTCATTATGACAATTCGGTGATAGCGGACTTTGTCGATATTTATTGTATCTCCTATTCCGGTTCCAAGAGCGATTATTAATGTTTTTATCTCTTCAAATTCAAGAATTTTATCGAGTCTGGCCCGTTCTGTATTTAGAATTTTCCCTTTGAGCGGAAGAATTGCCTGGAATTTGCGGTCTCTCCCCTGCTTGGCAGATCCTCCCGCACTTTCACCCTCAACCAGGTAAATTTCAGAGGCTGCCGGATCCTTTTCCTGACAATCTGTTAGTTTTCCGGGGAGAGTCATACCCTCGAGGGCGCCTTTTCGGAGTACTGCTTCTTTGGCCGCACGCGCCGCAAGTCTGGCTTTTGATGCCAGAATGACCTTTTCCATTATTCTTCTTGCTTCGTTGGGATTTTCTTCGAGATAAGTGTCGATGCCCTCTTTAACGACCGCATTGACTATAGGTTGAATTTCGGCGTTGCCTAATTTACCCTTTGTCTGGCCTTCAAACTGTAAATTTTCCGAGTTCATTTTGATGGCCACAACTGCTGTCAGGCCCTCGCGCATGTCGTCGCCTGTGAGATTCTCGTCCTTTTCTTTTAGATAGCCGTTTTTACGTGCGTAGTCGTTGATGGCACGCGTCAGCGCCATGCGAAAGCCGGTTAAGTGCGTCCCCCCTTCGGGGGTGGTTATGACGTTAGCAAAAGATTCAATCGTTTCGTTGTAGCCGTTGTTATATTGAAAAGAAGCTTCGACCATAATTTCGTTGGCACTTTTGGCAACATAAAACGGTTTTTCGTTTACGGCATCTTTGTCTTTATTGAGATGTCGCACCAGAGATTCAATTCCGCCGTCGAAATAATAATGAATTTCAGCGCCCGACCTAAGATCATAGAGATGAAAAAACAGGCCGGCAACCAGATATGCGCGCTCTTTGACTCTTTTTGCTAGTACTTTGAAGTCGGTTTTTATGGCTGAAAAAATTGATTTATCGGGGAGAAAAATTGTAGTTGTTCCTGTTTTTGGTGCAGGAATGAAATCGGGAATGTAAGTTTTGGTAGTCGGTTCTACTTTTGTTTGCGGTTTGCCTCTTTTGTATTCCTGAGCGTAAATTTTATTGTCTCTTCTTACTTCGACCCGCATCCAGTCTGAAAGTGCGTTGACGGCAGAAGCTCCGACACCGTGAAGACCACCGGAAACTTTGTAAGCGCCTTCTTTGAATTTGCCGCCGGCATGGAGGATGGTCATTGTGACTTCAAGCGTTGATTTTTTGACTTTCGGATGAGGTTCGACCGGAATACCACGACCGTCGTCTATGACAATTATCCTATCGTCTTTGTCGATTACCATCCAGATATTTTTAGTGAAACCAGCGAGGGCCTCGTCTACGGAGTTGTCGATTATTTCTTTTACAAGTTCATGAAGACCATGGATATCCGTGGATCCGATATACATCCCGGGTCTTTTTCTGACCGGTTCTAATCCTTCCAGTACCTGGATGTCTTTGGCAGTATATGATTGGTCAGGCATGAGATAAGTGAATAGTGAATAGTGAATAGTGAATAGTCAGAGACATTAGAAATTTAGGTCAAAAAACAGTGTTACAGAAGTTACACCATTCTGTCAATTTAGTTCAATTCTCTCACGTAATTTCTTTCAGAAATTATAACAGTTTTAGTAAGGCTGATGCAAGCTATTTTGAAGCTGGATTTGTTGAGAGCACCAAGTTTGTTAAGACGAAGGTCGGATTGACGTTTTGGATGATCATTTGCTTTGCTTCTTTATACTTTTCGATGACAGTGATTTTATCGGAGCTTGCTCGGTTTGAATCGATGTTTGTGACCAATTGGTTCGTGAGTGCAATTATTTGCTCGTCTAAAAACTGCTTGGGATCCTCTATTTCTGAAATTTTCAAAAGAGCCGTTTCCAGATCTTTTTCGGGGAGAATTTTAGAGGATGTGAGATTTGTTTTTGTTTTTATTATTACTACCCGGGAAATTATAGTTGGCAGGAAGAGAGCTTTGTTTTGTGATTCCAACACAAGAATCGCTTGCGTGGGAGGCTCTTCGAGTATTTTCAAAAGAGCGTTTTGGGCTTCTATTTTTGCGCTACCTGCATCTTCTATGACAATAAACTTAAATTTTTCCTTAAAGGGCTTTTGAAAGATGTGCTGTTTGAGCTTTCTTACCTGATCAATCGTTATAGAATTTTTTTCCGGCCTTAAGAAAAAAATATCAGGGGACGTTTTTTTTATGTCGATGCCTTTTTCTTTGGCAAGACTTGTTGTCTTTTCTCTTATGGGGTTTTGTGAAGGGCCAATTATGAGGTAGCTTTGAAATTGCGACATAAAAGCAGTTTGAATCTTAAGTCTTCAAAGTTGAAACTGCAACTTCTCCAAATGACTATTTTCATTTTGTGTTGCTTATTGTTATGATCGAAGGAGAGCCATAATTGCCGCTTTGTGACTGCGGTTATTTTGGCATAGAAAAAACAAATGGCTGACGCTGCCCCTAATCTTAAAGCAGGTATTACAGGTGCTCTTCATTCTCACCCGACTTTTATAGAAGATGTTTTAGCCTCCAAAGGTTTTTTAACCAGTCAACAGCTGACATTTATAAAAAACGAGTCTAAGCGGAGGCAAGAACCACCCGAGAAAATTCTCTCCCAGATGGGTTGGGTAACACCCGAGGCGCTTACTGCTGCAAAAGCAGATGTTATCGGTGTTCCTTATATGGACCCATCTACCCAGCCGATTTCTCCGGAAGTTCTGGCATTTTTGCCGGAGGAGGTTGCAAAAAGATTTGTCGTTATTCCAATAGGTAAAGAGGGAGATACTCTTTCTGTTGCCATGGTAGACCCGCTGGATTTGCAGATTTTGGAATTTATTGAGAAGAAAAGCGGTTATGCAGTAAGACCATATATTGCTACTGCAGATTCTATCAACCGTGCGATTGCCGAGCAATATACCAGAGGACTTTCGTTTGAGGTCGGTGAAGCCCTAAAAGAAGCCTCGTCCGGTCTTGCTGCTCCTATTTCCGGGCCTGAGTCGATAACCGGTGTTTTAGGTGAAGCGCCTGTTGCGCGAATAGTTTCGACTCTTTTGGAATACGGTATTAAAGTGCGGGCATCGGATATTCATATTGAGCCTTTGGAAAATGAAACCAGAATCAGGTACAGAATTGACGGAATTTTGCACGAGAAGTTGATTTTGCCAAGGCGAATTCACGATGCAATTGTTTCCAGAATCAAAATTCTGGGAAATATGAAGATTGACGAGAAGCGTTTACCTCAGGATGCGAGATTCAACTTTAAGGCCGGTCAGGAAGATATTGACCTTAGGCTTTCAACGATGCCGACTGCTTATGGTGAAAAAGTTGTCATGAGGCTTTTAAAAAAGTCCGGCGGAGTTCCTACTTTACCCGAACTTGGACTCAGAGGTATGGCGCTGAAACATCTGGAAGAAAATATCGCAAGGCCGCACGGAATCATTTTAATTACGGGGCCGACAGGATCAGGGAAAACCACTACGCTATACTCTATTTTGTCGAAGCTTAACTCGACCCGAGTCAACATTGTAACTTTGGAGGATCCTATTGAGTATCAAATTGCAGGTGTAAACCAGGTCCAGATTAACCAGCAGGCAGGGCTGACTTTTGCTTCTGGACTGCGGTCATTTTTGCGACAAGACCCGAATATTATCATGGTCGGAGAGATCCGCGATAATGAAACAAGCGAACTTGCAATACAGGCTTCTCTTACCGGTCATTTGGTTTTTTCGACACTTCATACCAATAATGCTGCCGGAGCGCTGCCCAGACTTTTGGATATGCAGGCAGAGCCTTATTTGATCGCGTCTACAGTAACTTGCGTTGTTGGTCAAAGAGTCGTCCGAAAGATTTGTCCAACTTGTAAGACTGCAAAGGTTGCCAGTAGCGAAGTACTTGATAGTATGAAAAAATTATTGGGTAATTTATATAATTTTGAGCGTGGCCGCGTTTCGCTTTATGTTGGACGCGGTTGCCGTGAATGTAATAACACAGGGTATCTGGGAAGAGTTGGAATTTTTGAAGTTCTGGTTGTTTCTGTCACTGTATCACAGTTAATTCTTTCCCACGCGACTTCTCAGGATATAGAAAAACAATCTATAAAAGAAGGAATGATAACAATGAAGCAGGACGGGTTTTTGAAGGTTTTAGAAGGTACAACTTCCATTGAAGAAGTTTTGAGGGTGGCGGAGGAGTAAAAGAGTGGAAAGTGGAAAGTGGAAAGTTGAGAGTTAATTTTCAATTTTCAATTTTCAACTCGTATGAGTATACAAGAATATTTGGAAATTGTTGTTAAAAAAGAAGCTTCGGACTTGCATTTGGTTGTAGGGTCCCCGGCGATGGTAAGAATTGACGGACAGCTGATGCCGGTTTCGGCTGCACCACTGACGCCTGAGGAAACAGAGACTCTGGTTTTTGAGCTATTGTCTCCTGAGCAAAAGGAAATGCTGCTGGTAAATAAGGAACTGGATTTTTCTTTTGCTCTTGGAGATGTTGCCAGGTTTAGGGTAAACGCTTACTTCCAAAAGGGATATCTTTCGGCAGCTTTGAGGCTGATTCCTTCTTATATAAAATCTATAGAAGAATTAAACCTGCCAAGAATTTGTCATAATTTCTCTAAATTGAGACAAGGTTTCGTTTTGGTTACGGGACCAACAGGTCATGGTAAGTCTACTACCATTGCTTCAATGATTAACGAGATTAATCAAACAAAAGCATTGCACGTTGTGACAATCGAGGATCCTATTGAATATGTATACCCGAAAGCAAAGTCTTTAGTTTCCCAGAGGGAGATGCATCTTGATACCCACTCGTGGGAGGTGGCTTTGAGGTCGGCACTGCGGGAAGACCCGGATGTTGTTTTGGTGGGAGAAATGCGAGATTTCGAGACAATCGCTGCTGCTATTACAGTCGCTGAGACCGGCCATTTGGTTTTTGCTACGCTTCACACCAATTCTGCTGCACAGTCAATTGACAGAATCATAGACGTTTTTCCTGAAAATCAGCAGATCCAGGTTAGAATGCAGCTGGCTTCCACGATCGCCGGTATTATTTCAATTAGGCTTGTTCCTGCAATAGGAGGAGGGAGACTGCCTGCTGTGGAGATACTTCTTGCCAGTTCGGCAGTACAAACGGCAATCCGCGAGGGAAAAACTCATATGATTGACAATATTATCCAGACTTCAGGGAGGGAAGGAATGCTTTTAATGGATGCCTCGCTTGCTTATTTAGTGAAAGCAGGCAGAATTTCTATGGATGTTGCAAATGCCTACTCTATGAGGCCTGAAGAGCTCGATCGCATGATTGGACAATAATGAGTTTATACAATTTTTCAGCCAAGGATATAACAGGTAAGAAGTATACTGGTGAGGTCGAGGTTTTGGACGAAAAAACCCTAGTTGCAACTTTACAGAAGCAAGGTTTAACGCCGGTTGCGATTAAACAAAAAAATTCGCTTTCTCTTAAAGCCGCGGTTATTCCAAAATTCGGTAAATCGGTTTCTTCTAGTGAGATTGTCGGTTTTACGAGACAACTTTCAACAATGATTTCCGCCGGGCTTCCTCTGACTGATGCTTTAGTGATACTGGAAAAGCAATCAAAAAATGCCTATTTTTCGAGAATCATCGGCGAGATTGTTGCCGACGTTGAGGGCGGGATGGCTCTTTCTTCGGCACTTTCTAAGCATATAGGAGTTTTCGACGTAGTTTATATAAAGCTGGTAGAAGCCGGAGAAACCGGTGGAGTATTGGACAAAATTTTAATAAAACTTGCAGAAACACTTGAAAAAGAAAGAGAGTTCAAAAGCAAGACAAAAGGTGCTTTTATTTATCCTTCAATAGTTGTCGGGGTGATGATACTTGTAATGAGTATTATGATGATTTTTGTCATACCAAAGCTTACGGCTCTTTATACTGAAATAGGTGCAAATTTACCTCTTCCTACAAAAGTTCTGATATTCGTGTCTAACTTTATGAGGAATTTTTGGTGGCTTTTGATTATGATGACTGTTGGGGCTTTTTACGGTCTGAGAGTTTTTGCGAAAACAGAGAAAGGATCTCGAATTATTTCTGTTTTCGTTTTGAGGCTTCCTATTTGGGGAAAGATAAGAAAGACGCTGATTTTGGCGCAGTTTACAAGAACTTTAGGTCTTCTGATTGGTGCCGGAATTCCGATTATTACAGCCTTAAAAGTGGTGGCGGATTTACTTGCAAGTCCGTCTTATCGGGAAGGGTTAGATTATGCAATAAGCCGTGTTGAGCGAGGTTCCCCTCTTTATCAGCCGCTAGCCACAAATCCGATTTTTCCACCAATTATTGGACAAATGCTTAGAGTCGGTGAGGAAACAGGCAAGATGGACGAGGTCTTAGGGAGGCTCTCTGTTTATTTCGAAGGAGAGGGAGAAAATTTAATTAGGAATCTAACGACCGCACTCGAACCTGTGATTTTGGTTGTTTTGGGTCTTGGTGTCGGAGTTTTGGTACTTTCGATTATTCTTCCTATATATAACTTGACTGCACAGTTTTAATTTTAGGGAAGTCAAATTGTGCTCCTCAGCCATTATAGGGATTACTGGTTGTGGTCCTTGACAAGTTAAAATTGAATAGTGATACTTATATTGATAGTGGAAAAATCAAGGAATTATTCCGAGAGGAGGTGAAACTTAAATAATGATTAAATCTGCCCAGAGAAAGTTCTTCAAAGGTTTCACCTTAATCGAGCTTCTTATCGTAATTGCAATTCTCGGTATTTTGGCGGCAGCGGTATTGGTTGCTGTAAACCCACTTAAAAGACAACAGCAGGCGCGTGATGCCGGACGAAAAAGTGACGTTGGACAATTAGTTACTGCTTTGCAGGCTTTTTATACAACTCCCGGATCTGGTAGTTACCCAACAAGTATGGCCACGCTTGTAAGTACCGGAGATTTGAAACAACTTCCAACGGATCCTACAGGAGACAGTAATTATGGATACGATTATTCTGCTGACTCGACAGAGGCGGCTGTTTGGGCCACTCTTGAAAATCCGAATACTACAGGAACAGTTTGGTGTTGGCAGTCTACTTCCGGTAAGGCTCAAGAAGTGTCGTTGAGTGTATGTACGAATAACTTGTAAGTCAGGTGAGATTAAGATAATTTGAGCACAACATAAGCTTTGTTGTGCTCATTTTTTATTCGAAAATCTTGAGCGTAGATATGGTTTAAAAAAAGATTTTCTGGTAATCTTGGTAAGCCCTATGTTTATTGCCTTTTTACTTTCCTCTTTTATCCTTGCGATTTACTCTCTAGGGGTGTCAAAAGCAGTTTTTGGTGGAGATTCGGGAGACATAATTCTTTCTTATTTCTTTGCCGGTGTTCCCCATCCTCCCGGTTATCCGCTAAATACTATTCTTGGGTGGCTGATTACGAGGTTTGAATTTGGAAGTACATTTGCTTTCCGTGCAAATTATGTTTCGGCTATTTATGAGGCAATTACCATCGGTTTTCTCTGTCTTGTAATTTCCCGTTTGACTAAAAGCAAATTGATTGCAATTTCCTCTTCATTATTTTTGGCATTTGTTCCATTGTTTTGGCTTTACGGACATATGGCTGAAGTTTTTCAGCTTGCTTCCCTTCTGGCTGTTGTTTCTGTTTTTTTTCTTTTTGAATGGCTTACTTCAGTTGAATTAAAAAAACCCAATATTAAGATGTTTTACTTTTCGTTACTATTTTTCGGTCTTGATGTTTTCCATCACCATACTGTTTTGTTGCTTTCACCTGCCTATCTTTACATTCTTTTAAAAACAAGAAGGCAAATTTTTTTGAAGAAAAAGAGAGTCGTGATGGGTATTTTGGCTTTTTTTGCCGGTTTTTTACCTTACATTTTTATTCCCTTTGCGGCTTTTAGACATACCCCTGTTAACTGGGATTCACCGACAAATCTAAAAAATTTTTTTCAATTGATAACTCGCGGGGATTATGGAACCTTTACTGCTGCCCGTGATTTAATAGGGTTTACTCCAGAGGCCAGATTTATTCAAATTTACTGGTATTTTAAAGTTTTTATAGCGGATTTTACCTACATTGGTTTAGCCTTGATAGTGCTTGGGTTAATTTATCTTTTCTTGCGAAAACGGCGTTATTTTATTTTTCTAACACTTGCAGTTTTTATGACAGGCCCTTTTTTCTTATTTTATGCTTCCTTTCCTTTGGTTGATGTATTTCTACAGGGCGTATCCGAAAGGTTTTTACTGCTTTCCTATTTATTTTTGACAATAATATTAGGATTTGGCTTTTTGGTAATTCGGGACTTTGCCATATGGTTTTTTGGAAAGTGGATTTCTTTTAAAAAAGAGCTTATTAGCTTGACGGTTGGTTTAAGTTTTCTTATTATTCCTTTCAATCTCGCTATTATAAATTGGCCTAAGGCGGATTTATCTAATTATCAACTAGGTGATGTGCTTGCACGAGATTTTTTGTCTTCGGCCGATCCTCCCGGTATTATTTTGCTGACCGGAGATACCAATGCTTTTAACGCACAGTACACATATTACGTAGAAAACTTTAATAGAGATTCAAAGGTTTTTCTTTTGGCAAGATTGACGAGGCCAAGTTATAGATTAGAAGTGATGAAGCTGAATGAGGATTTGAAATTTCCGGAGAGTTTTAAATCTGATGAAATTTTTACTCTGGATGAATTTTTTCCTGAGTTTTTGGAGTTGAATTACGATAAATACCCTTTTTATGCTATGCAGTCTCTTGTGCTTCCAGATGGTTATGTTCTTGTTAATGAGGGTATGTTATTGCGGATTTATAAGAAGCAGGATAAACCATCTGTCGACGAGCAGGCGGATAGAATAATTAAGAATCTTGAACGGAACAAATTTACCAAAGAAACGGGGATGAGTCAGTATCAGCAATTTTTCGGAGAAGATATCCTGTCTATTTATGTTCATGCCTATATTGAAAACGGGATGTCACTTTTGAGGTTGGAAAAGAGAGATGAGGCCAGAAAACTTTTTAACTTAGCGCTTGATTTTGAAAAAAACAACCGCAGGGCGCTTTATGGTTTAGCTCTAAGCTATGCTTTGGACAAGGATTGTCAAAAGTCTTCAGATTTATTTTTAAAAATGACTCAGCAGGACGAGAAAGACTGGGAAGCATGGACCGGACTGGAAAATGTTTACAAGTTTTGTTTTGGTGACGAGAGAAAAGCGAGCGAAATTTCGGAGAAGTCTAAACAGCTACAGCAAATTAATAACAAAGATCTTGATAAGCTGTAGTAATAATTTTGTTAGATGTGAGTTTCATTTCTGCGAAAAGCCTTTTTTGTTCTCAATAGAAGAAACAGCAGAATTAGATGTGAAGCTAGGCTTATTATTAGGCCTAGATTAAAAGAGAACGGTTTGAAGGAAAAATTTACATGATGCTTTCCTTCCGGCAAGAAGATTGCTTTTGAATTAACATTTGCAGGAAGAATCTCTGTTTTTTCCCCGTCAATTTTTGCCTTCCATCCGGGATAAAATGAATCGGAAACAACCAGTATTCCGGGTTTTTGAGTTGTCACAAGAAGGTCGTATTCCCCTTCTAGATTTTTGTTCACTTTGACTTCGCCGGCGCTTTCTTCTAAGTCCAATTTGATATTTTTTTCCAGAAGTACTGTTTTTGTCGGATCGATCTCCTTATATTTTTGGAAGTAGTCCTGAATAGAATTTACGGTTTGAAAGGAGTAATAGATCGAGAATTTTGGTAAATAAGAAGAACTTTCGTAAATGTAGTACTTAAAATTATCTTTTTCTGTTTCAAAAATTTTTGAATAGTCATTATTTTTAATCTCTTGCGAGGATAAAAGGTATCTAACGTTTTGAGAGTCTAACAACTTTTTAAAACTTGATGACAATTCTAAGCCAGAATCTGATTTTGCCGCCTCTAGCATTATTGATTGTTCTAAATTAAACCTTTTTGTAGGCAAAACGACATACCCGTTTAATTGATTGAGATCAAAAAATACATTGTAATTTTCTTCTAAAGAATTTAGAAAAAATTTATAATACTCCGACTGGTTTTCCCAACCATTTTTTACAAAAATATTGTTCCATGTGTTTTCACCTATTTTCGCGATCCGATAGTCCTTAAAGTTTTTATCTAGTTTGTAAAAGCTTTCAGGGGGAGCTAGCCATTCTTTGCTTTTTCCGATTGGGTGATATGACCACCATTTTGAAAATAAATCGAAGGTCGTTAAAGAAATTACGAGCAGAAAAAATATGAATTTAGGTCTAGACGACATTTTTTTGGAAAAGAGGTTCAAAGTATAAGCTGCGAGAATAACTAAAAAGAATTGAGTGAAAAGATTAAAACGAGCCGGGACCCTAAAAAAGGATAATGGTGGAAATGAAAATAAAATATGGGTCGGAGCTAAAGTTCCGAGTGATAAAAGTAGTGTTATTGCCGTCAAAATTACTATGGTGAAAAAAAGTTTATCCTTTTTCTTTTGGAAAGTGAGATAAAATACTCCAAAAAGCGAGAGAGAAATCGGTAAGAGACCGATGTAGGTAGTATTTTCCCAGAAAATCCCAGTATTTTGCCAATTTGTACTATTGTAGGTACCATTTTTTGCAGAGCCGAGAATAAAGGGGTTGATATAAGTTTTGAGGTTGTTAATTTTCATCGGGATGGAATTTAAAATGGTAGAAGGGTTGACCCCTTTTTCTCGAATTGAATATTGAGTCAATTCAACCGCAGGGAGCAGCTGAATTGCTGACAGGCTGAAAGTGAAAATGAGAATGAGGCAAAACAAAAGAAAGCTTTTGATAAAATTTTTTTTGGTTTTTAAAATTGCATAAAGAAAAATTAGTGAAGTGAATAGAAATATTGCATAAACGAATATTTGTGCGAAGCCGACAAGTAAAAATTGCGAGAAAAGAAATGAGAGTACAAGAAAGTTTTTTAAAGAAGTTTTTTTAAGAAAAAAGATTACGAACATGAGCGTTAAAGGGAGTAGCGAAATAGTTTGAATGACTCCGAGGTGAGAAATTCGTAGAACCATTGCAGCTGAAAATGTAAAACTGACGGCCCCGAAGATGGAAGAATATTCATTAATGTTTAACGATCTTAGGAGCGAATACATTCCCAAAGCCGAAATTAAAAAGGTTACAAGATATAGAGTCGGTATGGCGATTTCGAAAGGTAAAGCTGAAAAAATTATTATATTTGGTATGAAGAAAGTTCCGGTTATGGCTTCGGAAAAAATCGGATAACCCTGGGCTATATTATTTTGCCATAATGGAAATTTAAAGCTTCTCAGGTTTTGTGACAGTACAAATTTGTTTGGCAGATTTAGATGAAGCAGGTCACTTCTGCCAAAATCCGGAGTTACAAAAATTGACGGAGGGAAATAGAGCCTAACGAAAAATGATAAAACTACGAAGAATATAAAAAACTGTGGCCATAGGCTTGTTATCCTTCTTCGCATTGAGAACAGTGTAGCAAAAGATTTATAGTAAACAAAGTAAAGATTTTGTAAAGGTATAAAAATTCAGATACTATTTATTTTGTGGTTTTCTTATTGATACTCTTATTTATCCTGGGTTCTGCTCTCGGGAGTTTTTTGAACGTGCTTATAGATAGAAGCGTGAAGCGGGAGAGCTTTATTCGCGGCAGGTCTTACTGTGACTTTTGTCACGCTTCTCTTGGAGCATTAGACCTGGTGCCAATTGCGAGCTTTGTCGCCCTCGGTGCGAGGTGCCGGTATTGTCACAAAAAGCTTTCTTGGCAATATCCAATTGTTGAGTCTCTAAGCGGGTTATTATTTGCCTTAACTCTCTATCATCTGGCGTCTTCTGGTGTAATCAATCCCGGCACTCTTATTCTCTATTTATTTCTAATTTGTGTTTTTATAGTCGTCTCTGTTATTGATTTTAAGTTCTCGCTTATCCCGACAAGTTTTGTCTTTTTGGCTTCTTTGGTGGTCCTTTTTTATAATTTTTTTTCCATGGGATCCGGGGCTTTTGTGGTTTCTGTAGTTAGTGCTTTTGGTCTTGCCGGATTTTTTATTCTTTTAATACTACTCACTCGTGGTCGAGGTATGGGTACTGGAGATGTGCCTTTGGTATTTTTGATCGCCTTGATTCTTTCCTGGCCTCTTTCCCTCCTGTCGATATTCCTTTCTTTCTTTCTCGGGGCCGTGGTATCTTTGTTGCTTTTGGCAGTTGGTAAAAAAAGGATTGGTCAGACTATTCCATTTGGTCCGTTTTTAGCAACAGGCGCAGTCATTTCAATGTTTTGGGGACAGACGATTTTGGTTTGGTATCTGGGTATGGTCTGATAATTAGTGACAAGTGAGTAGTGAATAGTGAGTAGTGAATAGTGAATAGTGCATAGTGACTATACAGTGCCATGCGGTTCTCACTCTGCGTTGCAGAGTTGCGAGCCTAAGTGTAAAGTGGAATTAATGCCCTTCCGATTAGATTATAGATTATGGACTGTAGATAGGAGAAAAAAATCTAAAATCCATCATCCAAAATCCATCGTTCCAAACGGTTTCACTTTGATCGAGCTTATGGTGGTGATTTCGCTTTTCGGTATCGCCGCTTCTTTAGTTACCGCCAGTTATCTCTCCTTCGAAAAAAACCAGCGGGTTAGAAGTGCCGCAAGTCAACTTAAAGGCGATTTAAGGCTTGTTCAAAACAATGCTTATTCGGGGAATAAAGGGTCTGGAGCTGAATGCTCTTCTAGTTTTTCCCTTGGGGGTTGGTATTTGAACACTGCAAGAGGGGCAACATCTTACACAATCGGTGGAGACTGTATTACCTCAACTGCGACTTATTCTGAAGTGAGATTTTTGGAAAAAACCATCAATTTACCAAGAGACACGATGATTAGATTCATTTCTTATTCCGGGAATAATGATGTCACGCAACCCGTGGCAATTTTATACCGCCCTCTTTCGTCTGATGTTTCTTATCACTTTAGTACTACTGTAGTCGGTATTCCCCCTGATTTGGATTTTTTAGACACGACGGGTAATCTTAAGGGTTATTTACAGATTCCTCCGCAGTCGGCTGCTATTTTTGTCGAGCTTTCCAACACAGCACAGAACAGATGTTCTAGAATAAAAGTTGACTTAAGCGGTGAAGTTAATGAGGAAAGTTCATTTTCCTGTTCATGAAGAAAAAGGGCCAAAGTTTAATTGAAGTTGTTATTGCGCTTGCTGTTGTAGTCGCTCTTGCGATATCTCTTGTTACGGCTAGTTTGATTACGCAAAGAACTTCAAGAAGCGCTTCGAACAATACAGAGGCTACAAAGTTAGCCTTACAGACAATTGAGCAAATCAGAGCCCTGCGTGATCGCAAAGGATTTGCTGAGCTGGTAAATAACACCGGACTATCCTGCAAAAGGTTACTTATGCCTGCATCCGATCCAAAAGACTGGTCACTGACTGCAACAGGAACGTGTCCGGAGAATATCACTTCGACTATATTTGCGCGCGCCATCTTTATCGAGGATGATAACCCCAGTTCGGCGAATAGAAGAAAAGTTACCGTGACTATTTCCTGGGATGAGTCTTCGGGTACTCAGAGCGTAACGAATGTTACAAAATTGTCTAACTGCGTCAGTTCAACCGAAGCCTGCTGAGAGTTAGTGCTTAGTGCATTGTGCTTAGTGCCTAGTGTATATTTAAGTTAATGCCCAAAGGTTACACCCTCATTGAGTTTCTCGTTGTACTCGGACTACTAGCGATAGCCGTAGGAGCTGCGCTTCTTTTTTTAACCTCTATTCTCAAAGGTACTAATCAGGCTAATATTTCTGCTGAAGTAAAACAAAACGGACAAGCAATACTTGACTCTTTGGAACGTCAGATAAGAGGAGCCAAAAGTGCCACAAACCTAGCATCTTTACCTGTTGGGTCTTCAGGCGGCGTTGTTCTTTTAGGTGGAGACAACAGCAACTTTTATTTGGCATGTTTTTCGCCGACTGCTTCTTTAAACGGCGCGATAAAGACAGCAACACAGGTTCTTGGCGGTCCGGTGCCAACAGCAAGCGATTATAAAACGATAAGCAACACAGATACTGTCTCGGGTACCAACATCACAAGCTGCAGTATAACTGCGTCTGCCCCCACATCCAGTCTTAGCGGGGATATAGTGGTTGTTAGTTTTACGGCAGATCGTGCAGTTAAAGCTCCTACGAGAGCGGATTTTAATGCGAGTGCGAATTTTATGACTACTATTTCACTAAGGAAATACTAAAATTAAGTTGAAAGTGAAAAGTTGAAAGTGAAAAGTTGGAGAAGATTGACAATGTCGGCATTTTGTTCCTAAACTGAGATTAGAGTGATGAAAAAGCGCTCCGGTCAGATTTTAATTATTGTACTTTTAGTAGTAGTCGTTGCACTGGCCGTAGGGCTTTCTGTGGCTTCTAGAAATATCACGAACCTTCGAACTTCTACTCAGACCGAACAGAGCCAGCGAGCATTCACGGCCGCAGAGGGGGGCGTTGAGGATGTATTATCACGCCTTTCAACGATAACTTCGGGGATTCCGGTTGGTGGACAAACAACTGTTAACGTACCGGTTGGTAATCTTACGGCTAATGTGTCTATCGCCTCAGCTAACACTTATCAGCAAGTAATCGACGAGGGAAATGTGGGGCAAATTGCACTTAGTGGGGGTTCAGGGACGGTTCAGGTGGAGTGGGTTAATTCTTCTGATTCCTCTGAATCAGGCAATCCGGCATCTTTGGAAATTACAGAGATAAATGGTGTTAGTCCGTACACGCAGGTGAGGAGCGCCTGGTCCGGAGCTGATCATGGAGGTGACCAACAGGGTTTTGTAGATCCTTCTACAACCACCCTGTCTGCGCCTTATCATAATTGCACAAGCGGTAGTGGGTTCCAAAAGTGCGTCCAGATTGATCTTGCCGCTTCTCCCGTATTTTTAAGAATAAGACCATTTTGGAATAAGGCAACTGTTATGGTGAGTAGTTCCTCCGGATCCTTGCCTGCACAAACTTACAACATTACCTCAACCGCTTCTACCCAAGCGGGTATAACCAGAAAAGTTCAGGTTACAAGAACGGCTCTGCCTCAATTGCCTGCAAGTTTTGACTATGTACTTTTTTCAGAACAGGACATTGTTAAGTAAATGAAGAGCTCTATTTTTTAGAAATGAGCAAGAAGACAAAATTGATACTTTCTTTAATAGGAATGTCTGCAGTTATTGTGCCGGCAATTCTTTTGATTGTTGCCACTTCCAGAACCAAAGAAGCTCCTTCTGTACCGACTCAAGATCGGCAGATTGATGACCAAAATATCTCTGACTCTGTTAATAAGTTTTCGCCGCCTCCGTCTCCACTTTCTGGCAGCTCTTCGGCCTCCCCTTCCCAAGCACCATTCAAATCCGGAGAAAGCACCAGTTCTGGGTTAAGTCAATAATAAAATATTTTATCTATGTCTGACAGGTTTGGTTTAGATATCGGAAGGTCATTTATTAAAGTGGCCAAGGTTGACATTGCCGGCGGAAAGAAAATTCTTTCAGCTGCTTCAATAGTGCCTACACCGGCGGGCGGTGTTCAATCCGAGTCTACCGTTGATCTTGATAAAATTTCAGAAAGTATAAAAACTGCAGTTGGCAACGCTAAGATTGAATCTGATAAATGTGCAGTTTCGCTTGTTGAGTCCCAGGTTGTAACCCGCCTAATTCAGCTGCCAAATCTTACTGATAAAGAACTTTCAGCTGCAATAAATTGGGAGGCTGAGCAATATGTCCCGCTACCAATTAAGGATGTAACTTTGCAGTATAAACTGATTAATAGACCACAGAATGCAACGGACAAAATGGACGTTCTTTTGATTGCTGCTCCGAAAAGAATTGTGCAAAAATATCTGAATATCGCAAAAGGTGCCGGTTTGCATGCAGACGTTATCGAAACCGAATCGACGGCTCTTGCCCGTGCTTTAACCAGAGCTAGCGATCCTGCAACTATTATTGTTTCGATGGGTGCGCTATCTACGGAACTTATTATTGCACAAGCCGGAAACGTGCTTTTTACAAGGTCTATAGCAAGCGGGGGTTTTAATTTAACCCGGGCAATAATGGCAGAATTTAATCTTCCCCAGCAGCAGGCAGAAGACTACAAACATACCTATGGTATTTTGGAGGATAAGCTTTCGGGTAAAGTGGCTGCAATACTCAAGCCAATTTTAGACATAATAATTTCTGAAATTCTTAAAGCGGTTGAATATTCCAGAAGCCATGTGGCAAACTCACAAGTTGTGCGTGTTGTGATTTGCGGCGGCGGAGCATTTTTGCCGGGACTTTCGGAATTTTTGGTCGAGAGGACCTCTCTGGAGGTTTCGCTAGGAGATCCATGGTTTGACTTTGAAAAAAAGGGTCTTGTCACAAAACTTGCCGGTCAGGGAAGTTTATATGCTGTTAGTTGTGGCCTTGCTATGCGAGTCTGATGTTTGCTACGCTGAAGTTAGCCACTAGAAATTAGCAACTAGTGGCTAGTTGCTAAAATACTAAATTATGCCTGATATTAATCTTATCCCGGTTGAAGAAAAAGCTCAGGAGCGAGCCGAGCAAACGCAAAAAAAATTGCAGTTTGTCGCTGTTGGTGTTCTTGTTTTAAGCGCCGTGGTAACACTAATCACTCTTTTGATGTATACAACGGCAGTCTCTAAAAAGAACAATTTAATCGCCCAGGTTGAGGATAATAGCGTAAAAATTAATCAGTATAAGCCCCAAGAAGAGCTTTTGGTGGTTTCCAAAGACAAAGCTGGTGCTGCAGACCAGTTGCTTTCTGCAAGGACCGATTACAAGAATTTTTTCGGTAAAATGGCAGGTTTACTTCCCCAAGGTGTTTATTTTACGGATTTAAGGGTAAGCGATTCGAAAATAACTATTTCCGGGAGGGCAAAAACATCGGCAGATGTTGCCGGTCTTGTCTCCTCTTTGACATCCGCTTCCGGTACGGAACTTGTGACTAACGTGGCTATAGATACTCTAAGTTCGGATGAATTTGGCGTTTATGCTTTTGTGATTTCTGGGAAATTAACAGGAGTGAAAAAATGAATTTACCTAACGTTCCTTCGTTAAAGCTAAGCGTGGGTTTCGATACTTCCAGGATTGGTGCGATGGCAGCTCCAATTTCGGCAATTGTAATTTCAGTTATCGTGTTGTTTTTTATAGTTTGGCCTAAGTTTT
The DNA here is from genome assembly GCA_001776335.1 of Candidatus Curtissbacteria bacterium RIFCSPHIGHO2_01_FULL_41_11. Taxonomy (GTDB): domain Bacteria; phylum Patescibacteriota; class Microgenomatia; order Curtissbacterales; family GWA2-41-24; genus 2-01-FULL-41-11. Next base: position 76,031 of record MFAZ01000018.1, read on the forward strand.
CCAGCGTTTTGGCTTTGAGATCAGAAAACAAAGGTTTGGAAGACAGGGTGCAGCAACTGATTACCAAAGTCGGTATCCTGTCATCTTTCGACAAGATTGAGCTTCAGCAAGACTTGGGATATGCGGAGGCGCTTTTACCGTCTGACAAGGCAACGTTTTCCATGATACACCAGATCGAATCTGCAGCAGGAAGCAGCGGTGTAGTTTTGAGTAAGGTGGACGTTGCGCCGGGTTCTGTTTCTGCAGACAGTTCTACTGGTGGATCGGGGGTACAGGCGGCACCAGCGGGCCAGGCAAGTAAGGAGCCTGATGCGGCACCCAAAATTCAAGTTAGGATTTCGACGACCGGTGATTACAATTCTTTTCTTAATTTTCTCTCGACTATATCATCCGTAAGTCGGGTGACTTCAATCGAGGATCTTACGCTTTCATCTTCTTCGACGCAGGGTGTTGTAGCACCTTTAAAAGTCAGTATGGTAATTAATGCTTATTGGAAGCCCAGAGCTACAAAACTTGGTCAAATAGAGTCTCCAGTATCCAAACTTACTGATTCAGAACAAGCGAGACTAGATAAGGTTAAAACAGCTGTTGGTGTTGGACAACCCTCCTTCAGTGAAGTTCCCAGTGTACCTATCGGAAGATCTGACTTGTTTGCGCCGTTTTAACTTGGAGAAAAGCTAGCGCTTTTCTCGATATTCCCTTTCCCTCATCGGACAAAATATTCAGTGCCATGCGGTTCTCGTTCTGCAATGCAGAACTGCGGCCTAGCAAACTGACAAAGCAAGATTTGATTTTGGAATTTATATTTCATCTAGGAGTTCGGGGCGGAATTTTTTTGTGCGTTTTTTGGCTTCTTTTTGGCGCCAATTCTCTATTTGCTTGTGATTTCCTGAGAGTAGAACTTGAGGAACTCGCTGTCCTCGAAAATTTTCAGGCCGCGTATACTGAGGGTATTCAAGTAAGCTGTCGGAGAACGACTCTTTTTTGGGCGAGTCTTTGTGAATGGAACCGGGAATTAGTCTAGTTACTGAGTCGACAATTGCCATTGCCGCTATTTCGCCCCCTGTCATGACAAAGTCGCCGGTTGAGATGACGTCGTCTACAAATTTCTCCACGCGTGCATCTATGCCTTCATAATGCCCGCAGATTATAGCTAGAGACTTTTTTTTGGCGAAGTCTTGGGTTTTTTTTTGATTATATTTTTTGCCTGATGCCGAAAGGAGAATGGTGTATGGTCGCGGCTTGATCGACTCCAAAGCTTTTACAAGAATATCCGTGCGCATGACCATTCCTCTTCCGCCACCATAAGGTTTATCGTCAACAGACTTGTGCTTATCTTTGGCAAAATCCCTTGGATTAATGAAATTTATTTTGACTATTTTTTTAGCCTGTGCACGTTTTATGATGCTTGTTGAAAATGCGCTTTCGAAAATTTCCGGGAACAATGTAATGATATGGAAGGTCATTTATAAATTGATCTAAATAAGTACCAATTACCAAATGTTTAATAAATTAGAAATTTGATTAATTAGAAATTAGTAATTTATTTTATGCTTCTTGGACTTCCAGATGAGCGAAGAGGTCCTCTTTTATTGCCCGGATTTTAACGAGGTTTTTAATGGCTTTAATCATCTTTCCTTCTTTGCCGATAACCTTGGCAATTTCTTCTTTCGGGACAAATACATTAAAAATAATGTTTTGACCGTTTTCTTGTTTTTCTATTCGAACTTTTTTGATGTCTGAGACCAGAGGTTCTATTAAAAGTGTAATTAAATCTTCCATTTTTTAGTATTCAGTATTTAGTATTTAGTATTCAGTATTAAGGTTGGGATGTTTCAGGCTTTGGCTCAGGTTTGCTCGCCTCAGTTTTATCTACAGCTTGTTGGTTTTGCTCTGCTTTTACTTTATCTGATCCTTTAGACTCTTCAACTATTGCTTCTTTTGTAATAGATTCAGCCGCAGTTGTCTTTACTGCGTCAGTTTCTTCTTCCCGCTCACTTTGTGAGCGAGGCTCGCTCGCCTCGCTGCTCACCTCGTCTTCGACTTGTCGAAGCGGGCGAAGCGGGACTTTGTCGGCTTTTGCCTTGTCGCGTGCTAATTTTCTTTTGGAGACCTTTTTGGTCAAACTACCCTTTTCCAGGAGGCTTATGACTGCAAGTGTTGGTTTTGCACCCTTTTTGGTCCAAGCGGCCAATTTTTCTTTATCTATTTCTAAAGAGGGCGTATTGAACGGATTATAAAAACCCAAAATTTCCAAGAAACCCCCGTCTCTCTTACTTCGTGTATCTAGGGCCACGATGCGGAAAGAAACTTGGTGACTTTTGCCTGTTCTGGTAAGCCTTATTTTAACTGACATAATTAGGTGTTTAATTTGCGATTTACAGCTTGGGGTATTATCTCAGAAAACACGCTTGGCTTCAACTAATAGTTCTATCTACTTTTAAAAGAGCATCGCGAGCCGCACTTTGTGCGGCGGTTTGCTTGTTTCTGCCAACTCCCGCACCCAGTAGTTTGTCGTCGAGATATACACCGACTTTAAATTTTCTTTCATGGTCTGGTCCCCAAGAATTTATCAATTTATAAGTTGGTGATTTGTGCTTTTTGCGCTGGAGAATTTCCTGAAGTTTGGATTTATTGTCGGAAACTGCGGATTCTGCCAGCTCCTTCCAATTACTAAGTATGTTTTTTTCCAGGAACTTTTCCGACTTTTCCAGTCCCTGATCGAGAAAAATTGCGCCTATTAAGGCTTCGAAAGTGTTTGCCAGGATTGTTGTATTGGTGCGACCACCAGTATCTTCTTCACCTTTTGAAAGAAACAGATAGTGGCCAAGATCAAGATTTTCTGCAAGTTTTGCAAGTGTTTCTGTTCTAACTAGAGCGGCACGCAGCTGTGTCAGGTCACCCTCAGTACTATCGGGTAAATTTTCAAAAAGAAACTTCGATACTACAAGAGACAATACGGAATCACCCAAAAACTCCATTCTTTCATTTGACTGCCCTGTAAAATTTTTGTGTTCGTTTAAATAGGAGCGGTGAATAAAAGCGTTTTTTAAAAATTTTTCGTTGGCGAAGTTAATTCCAATAGCGTTTTGGAGTTTACTCACAGGACTAGACGGTTGTAACGTGTTCATATAAATAATTGGCAATATCTGCGACCTGTTTAAATTTCAGATAATCGTTTGGAGGAATTTCTATTTCATATTTATCTTCAATCTGGGCAATAAGGTCTTCGAGGTCAAACTCTGTCATATTGAGGTCTGTTTCCAAAAAAGAGTCTTCTTCTACGGTATCTTCCTCAAGACCAAATTGTTTTACTATCAATTTTTTAAGTTCTTCAAGATAATCAACCATAAAGTTAGTTATAAGTTATTAGCCACTAGCTACTAGCCGTTTTGATTTAATTATTGCTCCCAAGACACCATTGATGAAGCCAGGCGATGATTCACTTCCGTATTCTTTGGCTATTTCGACTGCTTCGTCTACTATTACTTTGTAGGGCTCTTTTATAGTTTTAAACATAAGCTCCCAGATTGCAAGTCTTAGAATTGAGATGTCCAGAGGGGCAATTTGAGCGATCGGCCAGGCAGGAGCGTTTTTAGAAATAAGGCTGTCGATGGTTTTTTGTTTTTTGATTACGGCCTTTGCCGTTTCGTTGTTTTTCAAATCTTTGTTTGCCTGAAAACTATACTCAAACAATTTTTTGACGGTTTCCACGCGAGCATGGTGGCGCGGATCACTTTTAAGCTTCATAGTATAAAGTATTCAGTATTATGTATTATGGTTAGGATTTCCTTAATACTATATACATGATACCTAATACTATTTACTTGTAGAAGCCGCAATTTGGACAGGCACGGTGTGGGAACTTTGGACTCTGGCACTTGGGGCAAGTTACTAAAGTTGGCAGACGAAGACTGATTGCAGCCTTTCTGGTTCGGGTTCGAGATTTTGCGTGTTTTTTCTTTGGTAATGGTGTCATGATTTAACTATAAACTATAAACTTTAAACTTGAAACTATAAAAATTGCCTTCGGGTGATTATATAGGGGTTTGTTCGCTTGCGTCAACTTTGATGCGGGTTTCTCTTTGCTTGTTTTTTGGCGGTTCTGATAGCTTCGCGGCTCGTTCCTCCTCCAATAATTCTTCCTCCACCAAAAGAGACTGACTTTACGTCGAGAAGAGGCAAAATTCTTGAAGGTGTTAACTCAACTGCTTTTACTAATCCGCTTTCGTCTTCAACCGTGGCTGGTTTGTGCTGATAACCGTTGCAGTCGATTGGTTTATGCGATATCAAAGTAATTCTAAGCTCTTGGATGGAACGAATTTCTGGTGGAGGAACGTTTGGTTTGTTGAGGACAAGCCGACTTGATCCTTCCCTAACCGGTTTGATTCTTCTGCCTGGAATATATTGCTCCATTTTCCAATAAAAAAACTGCTACGGGTCAGGTTTGCAGTTAACTGTTATTAGAATATTCTTTTTGTGAAAACTTTGTCAAGATCTAATTCGGTTGGACATATTCAAGTTCAAAAGTATTTATTTTTTCTCTTAACAATGGATACTTTTCTAGGTTGGGGTCATTTTCTACCAGCTTTTTGGCTTCTGCTTGAGCTTTTGAAATCAAAACTTCGTCTGAGAGGTCGGCAATCTTTAAATTTGCAAAGCCTGATTGGCGAAATCCGAAAATTTCACCTGGTCCACGCAGCCTAAGATCAATTTCGGCAAGTTCAAATCCAACGTGAACTTTTTCCATGGATTTGAGGCGTTTTTGAGACATTTCTGATTGTGAATCGGAAAACAGGAGACAATAAGATTTGTGTTCTCCCCTGCCAACTCTGCCACGCAGCTGGTGAAGCTGGGCCAGTCCAAATCTTTCTGCAGATTCGATCATCATTATGGTTGCGTTTGGGATGTCGATTCCAACCTCAACTACCGGTGTTGTCACCAAGATGTTGGTTTTGTCTGCTTTGAAGTTGCCTATGACTTTTTCCTTATCCTTACTTTTTAAGCGTCCGTGCAGAAGACCCAGTTTTACTTTTTTGCTGAAGTGGTTTTTTAGTTTTCCAAATTCAACTGTGGCTGCTTTTACGCTTTGCATTGTTTCGGAAGGCTCAACGAAAGGCGTGAGAATGAACGCTTGTCTGCCTTCCATTATCTGCTTCTCGATAAATTGATAGGCGTCGAGCCTTTTTTTGTTTGGCACGACGAAGGTGGAAATTTTCTGGCGACCAATGGGCATTTCGTCGAGAATGGAAAGATCAAGATCGCCATAAAGCGTCAGGGTCAGCGTTCTGGGGATAGGAGTTGCGGTCATGGTGAGCAGGTGGGGTGTTTCCTGTTTGGGACTTCCTGTAAAAAGTTTGGCACGCTGAGCTACACCGAATCTGTGCTGCTCGTCAACCACGACCAGCCCAATTTGTTTTTCAGCTTTGAAGGTTGAAAGAAGAGCGTGAGTTCCAACAGTAATGTCGCCTTTTTGTTTTTTGCTTCCTGTCCAGATGCCGGTTTTGATGCCGAAGGGTGAAAGGAGCTGGTTTATCGTCATTGCGTGTTGAAATACAAGAATTTCTGTTGGTGCTGCAATTAGCGTTTCGTAGCCGTTTAAATAGCTGATATAAGCTGCGGTTGCCGCTACTACAGTTTTTCCGGAGCCCACATCGCCTTCCAGAAGCCGGTTTGCGGGGATATTTTTCTGCATGTCTTGTAGAATTTCGGTAATTGCCCGCAGTTGCGCCTGGGTTAATTTGAAAGGGAGACTTTTAATAAATTCGACTACTTTCCCTTTTTCAACTTTCATGTTTGGAGCATGGTTTTTGTTTCGCCATTTCTCTTTTCTTTGTGCAGAAATGAATTGAGTTTCGAAAAGCTCGTCAAAGCCTAACCGTTTCCTAGCCAGGCTTACGTCTTGCAGGTTTTCGGGAAAATGAATCTTGTGTAAGGCAGAATCTAAATCAATTAACTTTTGGTGGGAAATAATGTTATCCGGCATAAAATCTTTTTGTGATTTTAAATATTCAGGTAAAAATTTGGCGATCTTGGCCCGAAGCCATTTGGAGGTTACCCCTTCGGTTTCGGGGTAGACCGGGACAAGACGACCGGTGTGGAGAGTTGATAAGTCCTGGGGTGCGGTTTGAGTGCGTATTATTTCGTATTGTGGAGACATAAGTTTGAATCTGTGACCATCGAGTTCGACTTTTCCGGAGAGCGAAATCGGAGTACCTGCTTTAATATTTTTAGTCAGATATGGCTGGTTGAACCAGATGACTTCAATTGTTCCTGAGTCATCGGCCACCGTTGCCGTTGTGATGAACTTGCCCGTTCTGGTTCTGATGTTTTTTATTTGCCAGACGTTACCTTGGATACTTACTTTTTCTCCAGGTGTTAAGTTTTGAATCGGCGCTATTTGCGAAAAATCATCATAGCGGAAAGGAAAGTGATAAATTAATTCTTCTAATGTTTCTATTTCGAGACGCTTCAGTTTATAGGAATAATATTGTCCAATTCCCGGAAGATTTTCGACTCGAGTTTTAGCGTCCATAATTTCTCGTCAATTGTCGGGTGTTAAATTTCCGTTGTCAAATATTGGCGTAGAGGAGGTAGAGGGCAAACTGGCCGATGATAAAGGCAAGGCCGGAAATGATAATTACAAATTTCCAAAAATTTTTGAAATAGCGGCGTTTAAGGAGGAACATAAACTATTGTTAAATTATTTTTACTCTACTTTGACAAATGTTTTCTTACCGACCTTTATGATTTGACCTGATTTGAGATTTATATTACCATTACTGACTACCTCGCCGTCAATTTCTATAGCGTTTTGCTCCAGCAGTCGTTTTGCCTGTGATTTGCTGCCCGCAATGTTAATTAAAACGTTGATCAATGGAGCGGCTGTGACTGTTGTTTGAGTGTCCGCTGGAAGGATGCCTTTCTGGTGGATAGACTCGAATTGTTTTTGGGCAATTTGAGCAGATTTATCATCTGAAAGTTGTTTGACTACTTCAAATGCGAGCAGTTTTTTGAACTCTAGAGGATTTTTGCCGCCTTTGATTTGTTTCTCAATCGATTCAATTTTTTCCATTTTTACGTCGGTTAAACATTCAAGACCCTTGATTATAACTTCGTCCGGGAAGCTCATTATTGCTCCGAATATCTGATCCGGAGAGTCGGCGATTGCGACTGCATTACCGGTTGTCTTGCCCACTTTTCGTCCCTCTTTGTCTATCAGGAGTTGTGTTGTCAAAACAAATTTGTTTTTGCCTTTCAGCTTTTGCATAAGGTGTCTGCCCATCATCATGTTGAAGAGTTGGTCGCGACCGCCGACTTCGACATCGACGTCCATGGCGACAGAATCGTAACCTTGCATAAGAGGATAAAGCATTTCGACCAGTGACAGATCTTTATTTTCTTTTAATCTTTTTTGGTAGAGATCTCGCTCAATAAGTTGCTGGAAAGTCACTCTTGCGGCAATTGTAAAAAAATCATGGAGAGACATTTTGTCAGACCAGCTGCTGTTGAACATGAGCGAGACCGGATTTTTACCGTCGAAATCGAGTATTTTTGCCGCCTGTTCTTTATAAGTTTGGGCATTTTTGTCTACTTCATCTTTGGTGAGACTTGGTCTGGTTTCGTCCTTGCCGCTGGGGTCGCCGATTCTGCCAGTAAAATCGCCTATCAAAAAGATCACATGGTGGCCGAGCTCCTGCCACTGGCGTAGTTTTCGAAGGCCGATCAGGTGGCCAATGTGAAGTTCTGGCGAAGTCGGATCGAAGCCCTGGTAAACTTTTAGTTTTTTGCCGCTTCTTAGAACTTTTTCCAGTTCTGATTTTGACGGAAGCACACCATCTACACCACGATTTAATAATTCATCGATTTTGTCCATATTTGAATCTTAGCCTTTTTTCAATATTCTGGCAATCATGTTTGATGTTTGATTTTACACTGCCCATTCCTCTGATATAATGTGCAAATCAAGCGAATATGAAGTTTAAGGTAAACAGACCTGATGCGCGTAAGTTTAGGTCAAGATTAAACAAACTCACCCCCAGAGCTCAAACCAATCATCCATTTTTGGAACAAAAAGCGTTTAACAAGCGCAAGTTTTGGATACGATTTTTCGGCTTCGTCTCGACTGTTGTTTTTGTTTCTATTATCGGAATGATTATTTTTACGGTTTTTTCGTTCGTGATTTTTGCTAAGGATCTACCTTCACCGAATAAACTCTCTTCGAGAGACTCTTCGCTTTCTACAAAAATTTTCGATCGTGAGGGGAAGTTGCTTTATGACATTTACGGTGATAAAAATCGTGCCCTCGTTAAGTGGGGCGAGCTTCCTCCCTATGTAAAACAAGCCACCATCTCCATTGAGGACAAGGATTTCTATAAACATTCAGGATTTTCGCCTCTGGGAATTGCCAGGTCTGTTTTTAGTATTGTTATTTTTCAGAGAGTTGAGGGTGGTTCGACTATTACACAACAGGTTGTAAAAAATACGCTGCTGTCACCCGAGAGAACACTGACTAGAAAAATCAAGGAGTTTATTCTCTCGACACAGGTAGAACGAAAATATACAAAAGATGAAATTTTACAGATTTATTTAAACGAAGTTCCTTATGGCGGGACAGCTTGGGGAATTGAAGCTGCTGCACAAACTTATTTCGGCAAAGAGGCTCGTGACTTAACTCTTGCAGAGGCGGTAATCCTGGCGGGGTTACCCCAGGCGCCGTCCTTTTATTCTCCGTATGGAACAAATCCAAAAGCTTATATAGGCCGAGCCGGTGATGTTGCCAGAAGAATGCGTGAGGATGGTAATATCACCAAAATCCAGGAAGAACAACTGAACGAGGATATTCTAAATGTAAAGTTTTCGCCCGACGATAAGGGAATCAATGCTCCCCACTTTGTTTTTTATGTCAGGCAACTTCTAGTCGACAAATATGGGGAAAAACTAGTTGAACAAGGAGGCTTAAGAGTTACAACTACCCTTGATCTGGAGCTTCAGGACAAAGTGCAGGATATTGTAGCCGATGAAGTTGGCAAGCTTTCTGATCTGCGCGTCGGCAACGGAGCGGCCGTAGTTATGGATCCCAAGGCCGGTGAAATTCTTTCCATGGTCGGGTCTAAGGATTATTTCGCAAAAGATTATGACGGTCAGGTTAATGTTGCTATGTCTCTTAGACAGCCTGGTTCGGCTTTGAAACCGTTTACTTATGCTACGGCCTTCAAAGCTGGTTACACGCCGGCTTTTGTTTTGATGGATGTTCCGACGGAGTTTCCCGGTGGAGTCGGCCAGCCGCCATATAAGCCCGTGAATTACGACGGTAAATTCCGTGGGCCAATGCAAGTTCGGTTTGCTTTGGGCAACAGCGAAAATCTTCCGGCAGTTAAAATGCTGGCTTTGGTTGGGATAAAAAACATGCTGAGAACGGCATACGAGGCTGGTCTTAAAACTTTGGAGCCGACGGATGAGAATTTAAAGCGATTCGGGCTTTCCGTAACTTTGGGAGGCGGCGAAATCCGGCTTTTGGATCTTGCAAGCGGATACGCGACGCTTGCTTCTCAGGGAGTCTATCACGAGCCGGTTTCAATTCTTAAGGTTGAAGACAGAAGCGGAAAGGTACTCGAGGAGAAAAAAGAAGACAAAGGGAAAAACGTGCTCGGCCGTGATGTCACGTTTCTTATTTCTCATATTCTTTCCGACAACAATGCCAGAGCAGAAGCATTCGGGGCCGGCTCCGGGTTAAATATTTCCGGGAAAACCGTCGCCGTCAAAACAGGTACTACAGACGATAAGCGCGATAATTGGGCAGTCGGCTATACCCCATCGGTTGTTGTGGGCGTTTGGGTCGGAAATAATGATAATTCGGCGATGAATCCTAAAATAGCTTCCGGCGTTACGGGAGCTACGCCGATATGGAACAGGATTATGACTACGATCCTTTCGGGTAAAAGCAATGAGGCTTTTGGCAAACCGGATAATGTGAACGCTCTGGAGATTGATTCTTTGGGAGGCGGACTGCCATGCAGGGATTTACCAAAACGCAGCGAGTATTTTATTAAAGGAACCGAACCAACAAAAGATTGTTTGGTAGAAAAGACGCTGGATGGAAAAGAATACTACGTGTTTTTGGAATTTGATCCGGTTTCGACTGACGGAAGAAACAGATGGCAGGAAGGTATAGACGCCTGGGCAAATAGCAACCCTGACCAAAAGTATCACGTGCCAAATGAGCTCAAGCGCGAACCCAACCAGAATCCGGACGAAATTAAGGTGAATATTACCGGTCCTCATGATCATGACCAGACTGATTTAACTTTTGAAACTTCCGCGGATGTTTCGACAGGGAGAAAAGTGACAAAGGTAGAGTTTTATGTCGACGATTCTATAAAAGACACAAAATCGGATCCTTCCGGTCCGTATAAATTTAATTTTTCGTTTAATGATTCCAGTAAGGGTAAGCATAAGATCAAAGTAAAGGCGACAAACGAGGCCGGGCGTGATTCCTCTTCCGAGATTACTGTTTCTGTCGGAGAGCCCTGGACGGACTAAATGGAGTGAAGTAATTGTACTATGGGGCTTAAATTTTGCTATATTGCATTCAGAGAGCAGATATAGTATACTAATTTCACGTAACTTTAACTAGTTATTGAATAGACAGCCAGAAATGGCTGTTTTTTTATGGCTAAACCAGAATAAAGCTCATTTCACCCCTTTTTTCTTTCAAATCCCTCGTTTTTTGGTCTAATATCGCTGATTTTTGTTTAATGCGAGTGAAAATTCATTTTATTTTTAAGGCTGACGTTTTCTATTTTTGGCACTTGGGGCTTGCAAGTGCAAGAAAAATGGGAATTTTGATGAAAAATATAGGCCAATTTACTTCGTAAATTGTCCTGCGTCTTTCTGACTAAGGACCTTTTCAAAATCCCATTCGG
>MFAZ01000019.1 GCA_001776335.1 Candidatus Curtissbacteria bacterium RIFCSPHIGHO2_01_FULL_41_11
AAATTGTTAAAAACGCAGCATCACTTGCAGAAGAGTTATCAAGACTCGGATTTGATTTGGTTTCCGGCGGAACAGACAATCATTTGATTTTGATTGATCTAAGAAATAAAGGCGTAAACGGCACCGTAGCCGCCTATGCTCTGGAAGTCGCCGACATTGTCATCAATAAAAACGTAGTTCCGTTCGATACAGAACCGCCTTTTTATCCTTCCGGGATTCGCATGGGAACACCGGCAATCACAACGCGGGGTATGGGCGAAAAAGAAATGGTAAAAATCGCAAAATGGATGTCACAAGCAATCGACGCGGTCAAAGACGAAAAACTTCCCAAAGACCGCGAAAAACGCTCAAACTTCGTCAAAGCATTCCGGACTCGTGCCGACAGAAATAAAAAACTTCTAAAAATCGCCGCCGAAGTTAAATCTCTCACCGCCAAATTCCCTGTTCCATAAATGAGTCAAGAACTTGAACCAGTACCCAAACATGCAATCAAATTGTGCAACCACGATGATGAAGTTTGGATAATAGGACATCAAACTAGTTGGAGATCTATGGGAGTTAAAGCGAGAGAAATTGAAAACATTGGTCGGGTTAGCATCCATGGTGCAAACTTTGTAGTCAATTCCTATGACCACGTTTTGCTACTAAATCATCAAGGACTTTCTCTAAAAGCTACTGAAGAAATAGAAGACGATCATGACCTATATTGCCTCTCTATTAAGAGACAACCTTTGGAAATAGACGATGACAAACCATTACCTCAAGTAATAGCTACCATTGATGGGTGTCAAATTTCACTCACATCAAGAATGTACGGTGGAAATCCTGACCTACCAGAAGAAGCCTTCGACTGGATCGAAACATGGCGGACTAATGTTACTGAATCAGAGGTAGAAATTCCTTTGGTTACTCCAGCCGATGCCCAAATTCTCAGTCTCCTTAATTTCCATTTTCAGTCTTAAGTGAGATAATTCTTTTAATGTCACAAATTTTAGACGGCAAAGCACTGCGAGACGAAATTCTCGATGATTTAAAAAATCAAATATCAAAGCTTGACCAAAAACCCGAACTTGTAATCATTCAGGTTGGAGATTTAGCGGAATCAAATACCTACATCGAGCAAAAAATAAAATTCGGAGAAAAAATAGGCGCAATTGTAACTCACAAAAAACTTCCGCTGGATATCGCAGAATCCGAACTAATTCGCGAAATCCAACTCGCCAACGATGACGAAAACGTCAACGGTATTATTATCCAACTCCCTATTCCCCAATCTCTAAATAAAGAAAAAATTATCGATTCAATAAGTCCCCAAAAAGATGTCGACGGTCAAACTGCAATTTCTATCAAATCGCTTGTCGTTGGTTCGCCAACATTTATTCCCGCAACAACAAAAGGCGTAATAACGCTTTTAGACGCCAACAAAATCGATCCATCCGGAAAACACGTAGTCGTTGTTGGAAGATCAACCTTAGTTGGCAAGCCGACAGCACTCGCACTGCTAAACCGTGATGCTACGGTTACCATTGCACACAAAAAAACTCAAAACCTGCAGGCGATAACAAAATCCGCAGACATCATTGTCGTTGCAACTGGCAAACCAAAATTAATAACCAAAGATTATGTTTCCGAAAATCAAATAATTATCGACATCGGCATCACAGTAGTCGATGGAAAGCTCGTTGGTGATGTCGATTTTGAAAACGTTAAAGATTTGGTCGCCGCAATTTCTCCTGTCCCCGGCGGGGCCGGACCCATGACCGTCGCCTCTCTCTTCCAAAATCTTTTAGAAGCTTATCAAAAACAGTCTTGACCTCATAACTCTCAGTCTCTAAACTCTACATCAAATGTACGCAAACGTTGTTGTTTTAACTTATCAATCCCCAGACATTGATTCTTATACTTATGAAATTCCCAAAATTCTGCAGAGCAGAATAAAAGTCGGACAACTGGTATCTGTACCTTTCGGAAAAAGAAACCCAATTGGTTTAGTAATATCGACAGTGAATCAGAAATCGACAACTATTGGAAATATCAAGCCAATCATCTCGATAATTTCCACAAATCCCATTCTTCTTCCCTACCAAATTAAACTTCTAGGGTGGATGTCTAATTATTATTTCGCTCCAATGGTTAATTGCCTCAAAGCTTTGCTGCCACCAACTCCCAAGCGTCTTTATGAAGCTCAGCAAACAGTCTACCGTCCACAATCAATAACCCAAACGCTGGTCATTGTTCCCAACATCAATAGCATTCCCCAAGCTTTAGCAAAATTTAAACAGGCGAAAAATTATGCGATCTATCACAGCGAGTTGAAAAATTCCGAAAAGTTCGAGGTTTGGCAAAAAATAATTTCTGGCAATGCCGACTATGTTTTTGGCAGCCGTCTTTCAATTTTTGCACCATGCCCGAAACTTTCAAAAATAATAATCTACGATGAACACGAGGGGGCCTACAAAGATGAGCGCTCACCTTATTTCGATACATTAACCGTTGCCGAAAAAATTAGTGAACTCACAAAATGCAAATTACAAATTATTGACAGCTCTCCAAAAATAACCACATATTTTAACCATCGCCAAAACATTCAAATTCCAAAAATTTCTACAAAAGTTCAAATCGTTTCTATGCTGACAGAAAAAGCCGCAGGCAACAGCTCACCAATTTCAGATATTTTGGAAACGTATATAAAACGGGGGTCAGAAAAGAACAAAAAAATCCTGCTCTTTTTAAACAAAAAATCAGACTCGGGACACGTCTATTGCAGAAACTGCAAATACAGTGAGTTTGCGAATACTCGACCTGAAACCTGTCCCGAATGCCACTCAACTGAAATTTTCTTCAATTCCTTAAATGTCAAATCACTCGCCATACTTGTCCAAAAAATTGTCCCGGAAGCAAAAATTAATCTCTTATCCGAAAACCGTCTACAGTCTACCGTCTACAGTCTACCGTCTATCGACATTGCCACAGCCGCTGTCTTCTACAAATTGTCACCCAAAAAATATGATCTTGCTGCACATATCAGAACGGATTCAGCTCTTAACATCAACGATTTCACATCCCAGGAAAAATTATTCGCTCAAATCACAAATCTTAAAAAATTAGCAAAAGGATTAGTACTTTTACAGACTTATAACCCAGAACATTTAGTTCTTCAAACCGTCACAAAAAACAATTATTTGGATTTTTACAACAAGCACCTCGAGGAGAGAAAAATGCTTTCCTATCCGCCTTTTTCTCTCCTCATAAAACTATCAATCAAAGGAAAAATTGAAGATTTAACAGAAGCAAAAGCCCAAAAGCTGTATGAAAAACTAAGTCTACAGTCTGCAGTCTACGGTCTACAGTCTACATCACTCGGTCCCTACAAGTCGCATTTTACTAAAAGGAATCTAAAATATAATATAATTCTTAAGGTGAAAATTAACGATTATTCACTGGCAACAAGAGAAAATGCAATCAAAAACCTAAAGCCAGTGCTGGAAAAAGTTCCGAGGGATGTCCAAATTACCCAAGAACCAAGTAATCTAAGTTGAAAATTGAAAATTGAAAATTGAAAATTATTAATTTATGGTTAAGCCTTTCGTCGCATTACCGGATGAGCGAATTAGACAAAAGTCACAAGAAGTGACCGCATATGACCGCTCTCTAAAAGAATTGGTAAGGGATTTAATAGAAACTTCCAAGGTTCAGGAGAATCCCCCGGCGCTCGGGATGGCCGCACCGCAAATTGGTGTTTTCAAAAAAGTTTTCGTTGCAAAAATAAGAAATAAATTTCGCCCGTTTGTAAATCCGAAAATTACAAAAGTTTCAAAGCAACAAGGCGCCTATTTGGAAGGATGTTTTTCGGTAAGTGGAAAATACGGAAGTGCAATAAGGCCTCTGGAAGTTGACATCGAAGCTCAGGATGTTTTCGGCAAAAAGTTCACCAAACATTACAAGGGCCTTCCGGCCAGAATCGTCCAGCACGAAACAGAACATTTGGATGGTATTCTATTTATAGACCACGTTTACAAACAAAACGGAAAAATGTTTCGAGTAGCAAAAGATAAAAAAGGCAAAGAAATGTTAGTGGAAGAAACTGTGGATTCTGTCATCACGAGCGCAGCGAAGTGATCTCGATTAAGATTGCTTCGTCGTCTTTCGGTAAATTAAGGACTCCTCACAATGACAAATATAATGAAAATCGTTTTTTTAGGAAATACCAAATATTCGGCTATCGGTGAGGAAATCATTCATAAGAAATTTCCCCTCTCACTTGTTGTAACTACAACAGACAGGCCTTCGGGCAGAAAAAGAGAGCTGAAACCAACTGCAACAAAACAATTTGCAAATAGTAAAAATATCCCGGTTTTGGAAACTGATAATCTGGATAAAAAAGCAGTATCCCAAATTGCCAAAATTAAACCGGATTTTATAATTGTGGAAGATTACGGCTTAATTCTTCCGGAATCACTCTTAGAGATCCCCCGCTATGCTCCTTTAAATATTCATCATTCACTTCTTCCTAAATATCGAGGACCTTCACCGGCACCATCAACAATTTTAAACGGAGAAAAAATTTCCGGTGTCACGATCATTTCTATGACAGAACTTGTAGATGCCGGCGATATTTTGGCCCAGGTTAAATACGAGTTAAAAGCAGCCGAAACAACCGATTCTCTACTAACAGCTCTCAACAAACTCGGAGGAGAACTTGTCTTAAAAGTAATTGAAGATTTTATAAATGGAAAAGAAAATCCAGTCGAGCAAAATCATAAAGAAGCAACCATAACAAAAAGATTCACAAAACAAGATGGTTTTGTTGATTTGGGAAACCCGCTGGACAGGCAAACTTTAGATCGCATGATCCGCGCATATTATCCCTGGCCAAACGTATGGTCAAAAGTCAAAGTGAAAAGTGGAAAGTCAATTATTGTCAAATTTTTGCCGGAGGGCAAAATCCAACCCGAAGGCAAAAAACCAATGACAATTGCCCAGTTCAAAAATGGCTATCCCCAAGTTTACGAACAAATCAGCAAATTATTCGCAGATTAAAAAGCAGTCCCACCCGGTAAAGTGACCAGGAAATCTAAACGGTTGATTTACGCGGTTTTGTCGCCACTTGAGCTTTTCCCGAATCATTAAGTGGACCTAGAAAGAGCGCTTCGCCATAAGCAGAGGCAAAACCCGTTGCCACCATTCCTATCAATCCGCGATTGAGAAAACTCTCATACCCTTTCATCTCTTTTAACTCCTCTATGCGCTGCAGACGCGTGGCTTCCTGATCAACTACGGCGTAAGCTGACTTTAACTTTTCAGGATCGACACCTTCCGGAATTTGGGCCACGTTTCCGTCTCTTGCTAAATGACCCGTGCGCCCCTCGAATTCCGACGTATGGGCTCTTGCCCCGGCCAGCTCTTTTGGATCAGCTTTCGGGTAGGCTGATCCCGCTTCCCGTTCCGCTTCACCCCTTATACGATTTTGGTTATCTATTCCATAATACGCGGATCCAACAACACCCAACCCTCCGCCCAGAAAAAGAACTCCACCTAACGCTTTTAAAAATCTTCTTCTTGAATATCTTTGGATTTCGCTTCTCTCCGACACAATATGCAAGAATATAATCCAAATTGACTTTATTGTCAAAAACTCCTACTATTTGCAGGCACCAATGACTACTGCAGAGAGAAAACCCATAACCGAACTTGCCGGACATCCGGTACTGGACGTCACAAATCTATTATTAAAAGAAGCAAATTGGAATGCACAGGAGTTTGACGATGACTATAGAGTTGAACTAATAAGAAAACTTGCGCACAAACAACCCAATCGAATTTACGTAAGTTCAGACGGACATATACTAAGAGTTCTTTTTTATTCGGACCAGGAAAAAAGATATCAGGCTTATATGGAAACAATGAATTTTAACGGTGAATACTGGCAAAGATTCAAGAGTCAATTTTTAGCTGGAGACGGATCAAAAGCGCTTGAACAGGAAATAACAAGGTGGCGCCAAAGTTTTGGAATGGTGCATGATTTATTAGAACACCCATTCGCTGTCTTTGAGGTACTGGAAGAGACACGCCGGGAACACAGATATCTTCATGTAGCATCAGATAACACTCCAGTCTCCCTTCATTATTTTTTAGGTGGAATGAATCAACCGTATGTTGTTAACATTAAAAGAGAAGAAGATGAAAAATATCTTCCAAGAACTTTAGTACCTCTAAGTAAACCGCCAGAAGGCTTATTAATATACGCTCACCCTTTTAATTAAGCAGCAGCAACAGGAGCTTCGTCTTTCACTTTAGGAGCAACAATCGGCGTAGATTTTTTAAGCTTAGATTCCGAGACTGGTTCGGCCTGATGGGAAACATAAGGTTTCATTTGGGCTTTTACTCTTCTCAAACATTTTGAACAAAGCCTCATCGTTCTCCTCACACCCTGATATGTAACTTTAACTGCATGAAGATTAGGCATCCAAACACGCCTCTTTTTGGTCGCCCTCATAGCCCATCCCCCACCGTATTGGTGGGCACCGGACTTCTGAATCATTGATCCTTTACCGCAAACTTGGCATTTTCGCATATAAATCCTATCAAAAAATAAAATCTTTGGTCTCTTTATGCCCCAAAGATCTGCTAAAATATACCATAACGTCGCAGGTCTAGGCAATTATGAATAGGAATATTTTATTTTACTTACTGGCTTTTATCCTTTTGATGAGCTTTTTGTCAGGAGGCCTTCCTCCTATTTTGAGGACTCTTGTCACCCAACCGATTTCCGGCATTTCGCTGATTGCAGGGCTAATTGTCGGCATAAGTCTTCACGAATTTTCCCACGCGCTCGTCGCATACCGCCTGGGAGATCCCACGGCAAAACTTCAAGGCAGGTTAACAATCGACCCCAGGTCACACCTGGATCCATTGGGTACTTTCGCTCTTTTGTTTCTGGGTTTTGGCTGGGGCAAACCAACCCCTTTCGACCCTTTCAACCTCAGAAATATCAAGAGGGATTCGGCTTTAATTTCAATAGCCGGAGCAGTCACAAACTTTCTTATCGCAATAATCATTTCCATTCCGTATCTTATTCTCTTTCACACTCATAATCTCAGCCTAAGCGCCGCTACTATCTATCAGTACCTTTCCCCGTTCATTTGGGTCAACGTGATTCTTGGTGTTTTCAACCTGATTCCGGTCTCTCCATTAGACGGTTTCAAAGTTTTGGCCGGACTCCTGCCTCGCCAGTGGTACGAAGATTTTATGAGTACGGAACAATTCGGCATTTTTATATTGATTCTACTCTTGGTAACCGGGGTGATTGGCAGAATCCTGCTGCCAATCACATCCACGATTTTGAGCCTGCTTTTACCTGGACTTTCCGCCGGATTTTAGCCTCTAAAAATTTGTTGAAATAAATTTGACTATCGTGATATTATTAAATTGGTCCACAAGACAAAAGTCTCGCTGAAAGGCGGACAAAACCCTACAAAGGTTGCACATTAAAAAGCTTTAGCCTATATTTCTTCGCTTCATTCGAAGTACGACGGGAATCGATGTCCGGTATAGTTACGGCTAGATACCCACTTGTCAAACACCGAAGAAAAAGCTAAACCATGCGCCTATTGTAGGGATGCAATTATCAACCAGCCGAGAGGCTGGTTTTCTAAACTCCAAATTCCAAGCATCAAATTTCAAATAAATTAAAATGTTCAAAAATCTCAAATTCAAAAAGCATTTGAAATTTGGAATTTAGTATTTAGAAATTGTTTGGAGTTTAAAATTCGGGATTTGGATTTTACTTTGTCCCGGCAATTACTTCTTAGACCCGCAGTTCTGCATTTGCAGAACGAGGACCGCAGAAATTATTTACTACCAACAATAATTTCTATTTTGAGCGAAGCAAGAATCAGAAGTTATTTTTGTCCTACAATCACTTCTATATCTGCAGAATCAGAAGCTTCCAAAGCTTCGTTGCTTGTGGTTACGGA
>MFAZ01000020.1:0-2744 GCA_001776335.1 Candidatus Curtissbacteria bacterium RIFCSPHIGHO2_01_FULL_41_11
ACTTTTATTTGCGCTTCCTTTCTTTTGGCGTGAGCAATTTCTACAATCTCTCTTGCTCTTGTCATTTCTTTTTCAAGATCGGTGTCGATAAGTTTTTCATTTGTGTTTGGAATGTCTGCAAAATTTACAGATTCTTCACCTGTTAAATTCATGTAAATTTCTTCGGCAATAAAGGGGGTGAAGGGCGCCAATAATTTAGTGAGTTCTACTAGTGTTACATAGAGAGTCGGCAACGCATCCTCTACCCTGTCCCGGCTTCTTCTGATGTACCATGTCGAAAGATCACTGATAACAAAGTATTCGATAGCATTTGCGGCAACCGTAGCATCGTATTGCTCTAGCGATTTTGTGACAATGTCGATTGAGGAATTGAGCCTTGAGGTTATCCATTTGTCGAGTACATTTGACGGTTTTTGACCGGCAGACGGTTGCCAGGAGTTAAGGTTTGCATATGTTACAAAAAATGAATAAACATTCCAAAGGATAAGATAGAAGCGGCGTCTGACCTCATCGGCTTTGTGATAACCAAACAGAAGATTACTGGTAGGATTTTGGATTGAATACATCCAGCGCATGACGTCGACGCCGATTTTATCTGCAGCTTCGTTGAATTCGATGGCGTTGCCTTTTGACTTGTGCATTTCTTCTCCTTTTTCGTCAAGAAGAGTTGCAAAGCCAAGAACTGTTTTGAACGGGTTGGTATTTTCCAAAACCGTGGACATGGCAATAAGCGAGTAAAACCAGTTTTTAAACTGTCCGGGAAACGATTCTGTTATGAAATCCGCTGGGAACCAATCAGTCGGCATCGTGGAAAACGGGACAATTCCTGCATCTAGCCAGGGGTTGCCGACATCCGGAATTCTGGTAACTATTGATTGACACTGATTGCACCTGATTTTTACTGAATCTACCCAAGGTCGATGTGGCGAGTGTCCCTCGAAATCTTCCCAACCCTCTGTGGCTTTTTGTTTTAACTCTTCTTTTGACCCGATTACTTCAAAGTTGCCACATTTGGCGCACTCCCATATCGGCAAAGCAAGCCCCCAATAGCGTTTTTTGGAAATAAGCCAGTCGTGCATGTTTTTTAGCCAGTCCAATTCGCGGTCTAGTCCGAAAGCCGGAATCCAGTTAATTTTTTTGGCAACTTCCACCATTTGCTGACGAAGTGTCTTGGACGGCTTTCCATCCGAAGTCCGCCCATTGGCGGATGAAGGACGGTCCATGGCGATATACCATTCGTCTACAACACGCCAGACTAGTTCTGTTTTGCAACGCCAACAAGTAGGATAACGATGAGTATAATTTTCTTCTTTAAATAAAATCGCTTTATCTTTTAGTTTGTCGATGATTAAATCCGGATTTCCTTTGGCGTTTTGGCCTGTTAGATCTCCGAAGCCTTTGACATAGACCGCAGCTTCGTCTATTGATTCTACAACCGGAAGATTTTCTTTTTTTGCGAGCTTAAAGTCTTCCTCTCCGGCGCCTGGTGCGATGTGAACCAGACCTGTCCCCTCCTCGTCTGTTACAAGATCTTTGTCTGCAACAACTTTATGTTTGACTCCGGAGAGTGCGGGCAGATCATCAAAATTTCCCTGATAATTTAGGCCAATAAGGTCTTTGCCTTTGAAAGTTTTCTGGCGCTTTTCCCCTATTTTCATTTCTTTTGCCCTTTTGACATTAATAATCAAAACTTGACCGTCTATGTTCCACTGACCGTAGTCAAGATCGGGGTTGACGGCAATTGCAACATTACTCGGTAGTGTCCAGGGGGTCGTGGTCCAAACGAGCAAGGACACCTGACCTTTGACACTTGACAGCTGACTATTCCCGATTAACGATGAACTATCAACGATAAACTTTACAAAGACCGCTTTGTGGGTGATTTCTTTATATTCTTCGGTTAGAATTTCATGTTGGGAAATTGCCGTTCCGCAGCGGGGACACCAAGGAACCGAATCTCTTCCTTTGTACAAATAGCCTTTTTGCCGGCAAACCTTAAGAAAATTCCAGATTGCGTAATTATTTTCGTCGCTTGAGGTGTGGTAGGAATTTTCCCAGTCCATAAAATAGCCGAGGCGTTTGCTCTGCTCCGTCTGAATTTGAGAAAATTTGGCAACGCGCTCTTTGCATTTTTGGACAAATTTGTCGATGCCATATTTTTCGATGTCTTTTTTATTATTAAAACCCAGCTCTTTTTCGACTTCGACTTCGACCCATAGCCCCTGTTCGTCAAAACCGTTTTGAAAACGACCCTTTGCACCTTGCATGTTGTAAAAGCGCTGCCACAAATCTTTGTATGTTCTTCCCCAAGCATGGTGGACACCCATTGGGTTGTTGGCAGTTATCGGGCCGTCGAGAAAGGAGAATTTTTTATTGGGTCCGCCAGCTGGTGGATTGTTTTTCTTTAAATATTTTTCAACTATCCCCTCTTTGTACCAATATTCCAGAAGCTTTTTTTCCATCGCCACAAAGTCCTGTTTCGGGTCGACGGGTTTAAATTTGATTTTTGCCATAAGTTTGATAATTATATCCCTGACTCCATTATAATTGCATTATGGCTAAAATGAAGGTTGATGCCCGTGCCTATATTACGCTTTGGATATTTGTTGCACTTTCCGTAGGGTTATATTTTCTGGGCAAACAAATAGGCCAGGAACAAATAAAAAATTTTATCCAGGGTTTTGGGATTTTTGGACCACTGGTTTATATTCTGGCCCATCAGCTGACTTATATTGTTGCTCCGA
>MFAZ01000020.1:2773-7091 GCA_001776335.1 Candidatus Curtissbacteria bacterium RIFCSPHIGHO2_01_FULL_41_11
TATTATCTTTTCGGGCCAACAGCAATAATTTATCAATATGTTTCCTTTTTGTCCGGAATGACTATTGATTTTTTTATTGCCAGGCTTTGGGGAAGATCTGTTGTCAAAAGACTTGCGGGTGAGAAAAGTTTAGAAAAGATTGATGAGCTGGAACAAGAATATGGCATTGCTGCCCTCATTTTTGTGAGGCTGCTCTGGCAGGGGATTGGCGATTTTGTTTCTTATGCTTATGGTCTAACGAATATTAAATTTCGCCAGTACTTTATAATTAGCGCAACTTTTGCGATTCCTAATCATGTAATTTGGTATTTCCTTGCGGCAAGGAGCGAGAGTATCGAAGGTTTTTTATTTTTTAGTTATATATTGACCTTTGCCGGCGCCGCTTCTTTTTTAATTTGGAAAAAGTTTCATGACAAAAAAAGAAGAAATTAGATTACAAATGCATCGTTTTCCGCCATTTGTATATTCTACTGCTTTTGCAAAAGTGAGGTCGAGAATTTGAAGAGCAGGTTAAGTTATGATTTTAGAGGAAAAATGGTTTCGTTGTTTATACTAACAAAGTTCCAGGTCCTTGCTTTGCCATTAAGATAGCTGGCCGCATCATTGATAGCGTCAATTGTTGTTTGAGTGACCGGCTTTGCTCCATCCGAAAAGCTGACTAATACTCCGTTTTGATCAAAGCCAATATGTGCCGTATGCCACCAGCTTTCAGGATTCTCATCAAGAGGAGTTCTGTAGGTGACGGCGACTTCTGCTCCGCTATTTATCTCTGCCAATATCTCTTGTATACCACCTCTTTGGTAACTTATATTGCTGTTTTCCAAAACTGCCGCAATTGGAATTGCAGAAGTCATAGCTATTCCTGTTGTTTTTATCGCCTCTAAAACCATTTTGAAATTTCTCTGGTCTAATCTGTGAAGCGCTAATTCTAGTCTATCCCTAGTGGGCGCAGTTTCGGTCTTTATGTGCTTTGAGTAAGTCCTGATCATGTCTTTTATCATCATCCCACGCCAAGCGTAATAAATTGCGGGCAAGCTGTAATCTCTTCCAGTTATACGTGAGACTATCGATGCTACGGTATTCCCCAGGCAACCGTCTTTGGTACGCCCTAAATTATAGACTTCATAACTTTCAATGCTGCCTGCCGGAGTAAGTGATTCGGTCATTTTTTGCAGTTTAGCATACGCCAAAAATAATTGCCTGCATTATTGTGTTTCTTTATTTATCCAATCCAAATAGGGTTGACTGATTTTATCGACCTGGACTGCTGCTATTTCCGGAACTTTATAGGGATGATTTTTTGCAATATATTCTTCAACCTTTTTGAGATTTTCTTTTTTGGTTTTTAAAATTGCCAGAGTTTCTTCGGCTTCCTCAATTTTTCCATGCCACAAATAAGTGGAATCTGTTAAGAGTAAATTGCAGCAGGCTATTAGCCTTTGTTCCAGAAGAGCTCTGGTAAGTTTTTTCGCGTCTAATTTTTTTGCAAAAGTTGTAAAAACAAACACCATGCAGTGATTTTAGACTTTTTGGTAAAATTCCGCTATGGACACTAATGAATTTGAAACGCTAGTTAATGAAGCTGTAGTTTCGCTGCCAGTGAAATTTAAAAAGGCAATCGATAACGTCAGCGTCGTAGTTGAGATGTGGCCTCGCAATAATTTTGCAAGAGGTGGCTTACTTCTTGGTTTGTATCAAGGTGTTCCAAAAACAGCATGGGGAAGATCACAGGGTCAGCTGATACCCGATAAAATTACTATTTACATGGGGCCTATTGTTTATTTGGCACGAGGTGATGTCATTAAAATTAAACAGATGATTGTAGATACCGTAGAACACGAAATTGCCCACCATTTCGGAATTTCGGACAGGCGACTAGATGAAATTAAAAGGAAATAATTTTTTTAGTTCCTGACACCATGGACTTCAACCCGTGGTATTTTATTTTTTGGAAGTTGCTCTGATTTGAACAATCTGAAAGTAATTTCCGTCGATATCGGCAAAAGTTGCGATGTAACCGTATCCTTCGACATGGTATGTATCCTGGACCAGTTTTACTTTTGCTTTTTTAAGACGAGCCGCTTCTTTTTTAATATCATCTACTTCTAAATTAAAGATAACTCTGTCGGGATTTTTGTTTAAGCCTTTAACCTTGGAGTGATCGATAATGTAAAGTTTTGGCCCAATGCCTAGTTTTAACTCGTACATTTCCTCATCATTTTCGCCCATTACGGCTTCAAATGTGATCTTTAAACCAACTTTATCCCGATAAAAAGCAGAAAGTTTCTTTGCGCTCTCAGTAAATAAATTTAAGGATTCAAGTCTTTTGATCATTTGTTTTTCACCTCCTTAAAATTTTGATTTAGATATTATATCCGATTGGTGCAACAAGGTTGACATTGTTATGAATCATTCTATAATTACGAACTATGGTCGAGGCTGAGAACAGAATATCCTTCAGGGAAAGTATTGCTCAAGCTCCAGAGTTTAGTCAACCATTTGTGGCTAACACCTTATTCGGAGTGCAACATTGGCCGTTCCAAGAAGTTCAGGCAAGCGATGGCAACGAATCTCTAAGAGAAAAAGTAGTATTTGAGGCTCATGGCAGACCAAGTGAAGAAACAGACCCAATGGTCGTAAGAGTATCTTACGAAGCAACTTATGGATTACAAGCTAAAAGAACAGTAATACTCCGAAAATACCCCGAAGAACTTTTAATGCAGTCTGCCGAAGTAAGATACAATTTTGGTGACATAGATATTTCTGTAGCAGCAGGCCTTAGCTCTCCAATCGTAACCTCTGGGATACTGAGCGACCCTGAAAGTTTTCAAGCCACCATAGGCGTGCTGGCTGGTGATAAGCCTGTTCCACCATTAGCACTCGTAGATTACCATTACAGTTCCCAAATTCCCCTAAATGCTGACTTTGTGCACGGGGATTACAAGGAAGCACTTGAAGGGGATGTCGAAAAACGAGATAAGAAAGGATTTTCGTCCCCAAGTTATAGAAAAACTTATTTTCAATGGGAGCACCTTGCGGGTGCGATGGTAGGAGTAACTAGATATGATGACCCAAAAGATAGCGATTACTTAAGATATTACAAACGGTATACAAAAATAAATAATCGTGAACCTGTCCAACTAGAAGGTAGTCCGTACAGACAAAAGATATCCAGAAGTGAAGGTGGCTGGCGTTGGGGTGAAGGCCGACTTCGATTTGCCAGAATGAATAGCGAAGTAGGCGAATCATGGATGTTTTCAATCCCTGAGTGGGTCAATAAACACCAGTTTCATCGTGATATTCAACATTCGCCATTAAGCGATTTCTCATGGAAATATCCTGTTGTATTTTGTGTTAAAAGACGCGGCGAAGAACGACAATGGTCTTCAACTTGGTCTAACCGCGACAAGGTACGTTGACGCCTAGGTGCTAAAAATTGAAAGCAATACAATTCCGATAAGAGTTGTGATAATTCCTACTATTTGTTGTTTGGTGATTGGGTCTTTGAGAAACAAAAAGGCTAGAATGACAAAAAGTGTGGGATTTGCTCCTGCGATGGGTGCAACTACTGTTACCAAACCTTTGCTGATTCCGAAGTTGTAACTATATTCTGCGATACGAACTAATGCGGTAGAAGCTACTAAGGGAATAAACGCACCGTTTATGGTTGGACGCTCGATAGGAATTTTTTTCAGCTTTATATAGAAAAAAATCAAGGGGAAAAGTAGAAAAGTTATGTAGTTTGGCCAAAACCAGCCAATTTGGGCAACCGGAATTTTAAGTAGGGCAATCCACATACCCCGACTAAACATTGTAATGAGTGCCATACCAACACTCTTGTCTTTAAGCAGATTTTTATTACGAAGCTCTTTCAGCTCAAGGCTTGCAAGAATTATTCCTATAAAAATAATGACTATTGCTAGTGTTTGGTTTGCAGAAATTCTTTCGTTTAAGAATATGACAGATATCAAAACTGAAACGGCAGGAAAAGACGAGGCAATTGTACCTACAAGTGCTCTGTTGCCCTTTTTAAGAGCCTCGTAATAGACTATCGTTCCGAAAAATAAACCAACTAAACCTATTGCGATGATGAAAATTAAAAGCCCGAAGGTCAGACTCTTTAGGTCGTTTATTACAAAAGGTGCGTAAAAACTTGAAACTATGACACTTAAAATTAGCGCCCATAGAGCCAAAGAGAAAGAATTCAATTTCCTGGCAACAATCGCTTCAACAAGTATTCCGCTTCCCCATGTGAAGTATGAAACCAAGGCAAAAATTATTGGTTGCATTTGAATATGGATCTAGTTTATCAAAAGTC
>MFAZ01000020.1:7109-7690 GCA_001776335.1 Candidatus Curtissbacteria bacterium RIFCSPHIGHO2_01_FULL_41_11
TTCCTAAGTTATCTCTATTTTTAGGTTCAAATTAAAAAGCACACCTTTGATAATTTTGACTATTCTTAAATCAACAGGTACGTGAAGAATCCTTAAATAGTGCATAAGAACCTATATTTCCCAAGGATACCCTAGACTCCTATCGAGTATTAAACCTAAAGGCCAAAGTAAACTTTTCCCAATCATTCCGGGATCAAAAATGACTTTAGGTAGATAGTCTGCTTTGCTATTCGTACAAAATAATGTGCTATTCGTGAGTGAAAACTCTGCAGTACAGAACTGATAGCCGCCACATTTTTCTACCCCGAAGATGTTCGCACAATTAGATTTATCAAAAAATGAGTTTGCTTTCCAAGTTGAATAAATAAAACCAATTAAAAAATAAAGCAAGAAAAAAACTAACAACACTTTTCTCATAATTTCAGCATAACAATATGGGAGAAGTTAAGCAAAAGAGATCCTGAGGTGAGTTCAGGATGACAGAAAGTTGATTAGTGGATCTGTCTTAGATGTACTTCGGCCTCGCTCAAGATTTTCGACAAATTATCTAATTTGCCTTAAAAACGTGTGGATTCCTTGGG
>MFAZ01000021.1:0-147 GCA_001776335.1 Candidatus Curtissbacteria bacterium RIFCSPHIGHO2_01_FULL_41_11
AGGCCTCCCGGCCAGTGTCTTTTTATTAACTTTGTGGCGACGTTGTTAATTTGTGCAATTTTTTCAACTTGCATGCTATTGCCCACTAAAATCGGAAAGTGTTGTGTTTTTGGGGTTCCTTTAATTCTATGAATCTTATCAATTGCC
>MFAZ01000021.1:239-435 GCA_001776335.1 Candidatus Curtissbacteria bacterium RIFCSPHIGHO2_01_FULL_41_11
GTCTTTCATTTTGGTTCAGTTTTTTAATTTTTACATCTATTCTTTTTTTGGGCAGTGAGTCTTTTAATTTTTCTGCCCATTCGACAAGAACAATTCCAGGGCTGTCAAAAATTTCATCTAGGCCAAGCATGCTTGTGTCTTCGATTCTGTAAAGATCCAGGTGCTCCAGAAAAATCTTTTTGCCACCTTGTGTAAT
>MFAZ01000021.1:442-2139 GCA_001776335.1 Candidatus Curtissbacteria bacterium RIFCSPHIGHO2_01_FULL_41_11
GCCACCTTGTGTAATTGGATATCTTCTAAGCAGGACAAATGTCGGCGAAAGAATTCGTTTTGTTATCCCAAGACCCTGAGCTATTCCTCTTGCGAGTACTGTCTTGCCGCTACCCAGTTCTCCGTATAAGCAGACGACATCTCTTGCTTTAAGCGAGTGAGCCAGTTTTTTGCCTATTTTTTGTGTTTCCTCTGCGGATGCAGTTTTAACTTCCATATTGCATAGCCTGCAATGGCTGCGCCTGACATATCCAGACCAATATCATAGACTGCCGGAGATCTGCCGGGTACAAAACCTTGATGAACTTCGTCTGAGATTGAATAAAGAAAAGTGATTATCAGGGAAAGCGCGTAATTGCCGCGGGTTGCGCGAAGCAGCAGGATGTATAAAATGGCGTATTCTGTGACGTGGGCAATTTTTTTGATAATAAAATCCCAAACGAAGAACTGGCTGGCTATTGGATTATTAATTGTAGAAAGTGTAAAAATGACTCCTGCCCATAAAACGGGTGGCAGCCAGGCGGCAACTTTTGATTTTGTTTCGAAAAATCTTTCAATGCTGGTCATTTTGCTTTTCGTCCTCCGCGGCTCCTTCAGTGCTTTTTGACAAGCGCTTAGAATACCATAAGTAAAGCACGAAAGACACCCCGATTAAGGCCAGACCGGTTCCTGAAAGAAGTGAGGCAATTTTGTATTTTGAAGACGAGCTTGCCGGGCTTGGTGACGGGCTAGGAACATCCGGTGAGGCAGAGGGAGTTGCCGTCTCATTTGAATTTTGATTTTTTTCTGCTAAAACCTGCGGTGAGTTTTTGGGTGATAGTGTTGGGGATTTTGTCGATTTGACGGTAGTTGCTGGCGCTGGTTTAGGAGTAGGGGTTGGAGATTTGGTCGAAGTTTTGTTTGTAGAATCATTAGTTGTTGGGGTGGGGGTGGAAGTGGGTGAGGCCGAGGGGATAACAGTTTGCGTTATAGATATTTTAGAAGGTTCGGAATCTGCCCAGGTTATATTGCAGCTTTCGGTGTAACGTCCAACCTTAAAAAGATATTCTCCAGAGCCTTTAAAATAAGAATTTTCATAATCAACCTTAACTTTTATTTCGCCAGACCAATTTCCTTCTGCATCAACTGTGATTTTGAATAAACTCTGACAGTTGCCATAGGGTCCGTTGTAAAAATTACCGCTGTTATCTTGCGTGTAGCCAAAGTATTGAGTTGTCCCTTCTTTATAAAAAGCGCCTCGGAGATAGTATGCATTGTTGGCAGTTGACGTGGATAAGTCTAAATTTATAGAGACTGATAATTCTTCCGTGTCTGTAACTGTTTGTTTAGATGTTGAAAAATTGAAGGCAGCAAAAACTTGTGGTGTAAAAACCAGGAAAAATGTTATTGCTGTCGCAAAAACGAAAATTCTGGGCATTAATTTTATTCTAGCAGGACTTGGAATTAGATTGCCACGTCGCTTCGTCGAGTTATAACTCGACTTCGCTCCTCGCAATGACACAAGAGGGGGATCGGGGTTAGTGCGGGATCATGTGGAGATACCAGGCAATGAGTACAGTATTTTATTTTATGTGTAAATAAAGAGTAATAATTGATGGATCATCACTATGTTTTACAGCGGCATATTTAAGCACACTCGACCCGCAATAAGTTGAACCCACTATTAACTTACCAGATCTTGGTGCTTGGATAGAAGAG
>MFAZ01000021.1:2284-3530 GCA_001776335.1 Candidatus Curtissbacteria bacterium RIFCSPHIGHO2_01_FULL_41_11
GATTATCCCAACCAGGAGAAACATCTTTCAGGTAGTTCGCTGGGTCTTGAGTGCTACCGTCTTTAGTAACCATGAAGTGAAGATGGGGGCCTGTGGAGCATGTAGGAGCGCCAGAATTCCCCACAGTTGCGATTGTTTGTCCTTCGGAAATTGATTCGCCTTCCCCACTATTTAATCTAGAAATAGCTTCGCTGAACGCAGCACTAATTGCCTTCTTTTCAGCCAGGGCCTGAGCTAGAAGTTGCTGAAATCTGGTTTCGTCATTTTTTGTGATCTCAAGAAATTTCTGCTTTTCAATTTTTTGTTGGTCAAGACTGGTTTTAAGTCCAAGAAGTTTTTGTTTACCGTCTTCAATTTGTGCTTGTTTTTCCTCCCTGTCATCTTTTTGGTTGGCATAGTTTGCCTTTGTGGTTTGTAATTCTGCAAGAGTTCTTCTGTCGTTTTCCTGAACTATTCTTAAGTACTGCATCCTTTGAAGAAAATCGGAAAGATCGTTGGCGCTAAGCATAATTTCCAGATTTGAAATATTGCTTTGCTGATAAGTGACAACTATCCGGTGTTTAAGAAGTTCTTCCAGTTTACTTACAGAATCCGTAATGTAGCCAATTCTAAAACCGAGGACGCCTATTTCTTTTTCCAACTGGGCTATTGTAGCTTCAGCGTCTGTGATTTTAAGCAGGGTAATTTTTATCTGGCTATCAAACTGAGCAATTTGGTTGGCTATTGTTTTTTTCTGATCACCAAGTTCAGAAACTTTTTTGGAAAGAAGAGAGATACAATCTGAAACTTTATCCGATGGAATATCTGAATTGTCACAATCGTCTAGAGTGGTTGCAAACAGTGTCTGGGGAACCAAAACTAGAAGCAGAATTAGAGAAAAAAGTATAGAGATAATTCTTTTCATTTAATCCTCAGGTATCTGTAAAGTGCAATGGCAGCTCCGAGAATCCCGATTGCAGCTGCAACAAGCACCTCCCCTACCCAAAGATAAACAAAGAAAACAGGACTAATAGGAAAGACCTGAATCGGCCCCAAAAAAGCCTGAATGTTTGGTGAATAATACAGCAAGAATGCATAGGATATAAAGACTGCAATGCTTGCCCCGACAAATCCGTAAAGTGCTCCTTCTATAAAAAACGGCCGGGATATAAACCATTTAGTTGCACCCACAAGATTCATGATTGAAATTTCGTCACGTCTGAGCGCAATTCGCATTCCAACAACCATTATTATAATAAGGAAGGAT
>MFAZ01000021.1:3543-7639 GCA_001776335.1 Candidatus Curtissbacteria bacterium RIFCSPHIGHO2_01_FULL_41_11
TCGCGACAAAAACAATTCCGCCTAGCCTTATGGCTTTTGTCCATTTAGTCAGCTGTTCGGCGACGTCCTTGGGATAAATGATGTCTGTGACTTCCTGCTGGCTTTTTACAAGTTTGCTGATCTCTTCGATATCCTGAGGTTTTTTGACATATATATCTATTGAGGCCGGAAGATAATCAGCTGTTACAGATTCGAGAAGACGAGGGTCATCTTTAAATCTTTCCCTGTAAATTGCCAGGGCTTCTTCTTTGCTTACATATTTGATGTCACGCGCAAGACCACTTTGCCTTAGATTTGTAGAAATTTCGTTGATACGAACTTCCGATGTGTTATCTTTGAAAAAAGCGCTAATTGTCGGTCTTTCTTCTACGTACTTTAAGACAATCTGGCCTCCGAGAGCCAAAAAAATGAAAATCGAGGCAATGAAAAAAGTGAAGGCCATGGCAATCATAGCCGCCAGTGCCTGGTAGGGACTACGTCTTAAGAGTTTTAGGGTTTTTTTAATCTGCGTCATAATTGCCTTCTTTTACATCTTTTTCTATTTTACCTTTTTTAAGGAGAACAACTCTTTTTTTGAAATGATTGACAATTGATTCGTTGTGGGTGGCCATTAACACTGTCGTTTTATCTTCTTTATTAATCTTTTCCAAAAGTTCTACTACCTCTCTTGCTGTTTTTGGATCAAGATCGCCTGTTGGCTCGTCTGCCAAAAGGACCACTGGTTTTGCGACAATCGCTCTTGCAATTGCCGTTCTTTGAATTTCTCCACCTGAAAGTTGAACAGGAAAACTGTTGGCTTTTTCCAGAAGACCAACTTTTTCCAGGACTGCTGAAACTTCTTTTTCAATATGAGAGTCTTTTTGGGATAAAACTTCAAGCGGTACAGCAACATTTTCAAAGACGGTTCTGTTTAGAAGAAGTTTGAAGTCCTGAAAAATCGTACCAATCCTTCTTCTTAAAACGGGTATCTTACTTTCCGGAATTCGCAATATATCCTGATCGTCGATTAGGATTTTGCCTTGTGTGGGACGGGCTTCTCTGGTTATCAGCTTTAGAAGAGTGGATTTACCCGCGCCAGAAGCCCCTACGACAAAAACGAATTCACCGTCTTCGATTTTGAGGTTGATATCCTCCAGCGCTATTTGGCCGTTCGGATATTTTTTGGTTACAGATTCGAACTGTATCATGAGGCAGAAAATTTAGGAATTTAAAGCTCCTCGACTTTTGCAACATCCATCAGCCAACCGACTTTGTCCGAGCCGAGGGTCTCACCATATACTTTTACCTTCTTGCCAATGTATTGGTCGAGATCCAGAAAAGAGGAAGTTAGGTAGGCTGTTTGGCTTTCCCCACCTTCGCGGATTAGCTTCCACTGGCCTTGGGCTGTCTGTTCAAACTTGTCATTTTTTTCCACTACTCCTTCTGCAGAATCTCTTGTTACGGTTTGAAACGACTGTTTTTGTTCGGGAGATAAGTTTTTCTCGTCTATAGATGAAGTTGCAATTTTTGCGTTTTTATTCCTGGATGAAAAAACCAGGCCGGAAAAGATGCCTGCCGCTACAATTACAACGATAATTGCGAGAGGCAATAATTTTGCTAGAGGAAGATTTTTAGGCACAGCTCTAAGTAGAGACGGGCTGGGTTTGAACTCGGATTTTAACGGTTGATTTGATTCCATTCGGGCTCCGATTATTATATATTAGGCTTGCTCTTGGGTGCAACCTATTATACGTCGCGCGGGGCTGTGGAAGACATACCAATTGGTTTTCCTATTGGGTAATGGTTTTTGCAGACAGAGACAGTTCACTCTTAATGAAATCGTCGAGATCTCCGTTTAAGACTGCTTCGGCATTCCCTGTTTCATGCCCGGTGCGAAGATCTTTAACCATTTTGTAGGGGTGTAGCACGTATGAGCGAATTTGATTGCCCCATCCCGGTGTGATGTGTCCACCTTTGAGTTCGTCTTTTTGTTTCTGCTCCTCGGCTTGCTTGAGTATCCAAAGCTTTGATGCGAGAAGTTTCATGGCATTTTCCCGGTTTTGCGCCTGATAACGCTGCGTTTGGCAGGTTACTACAATACCTGTCGGTTTATGTTTAATTCTGACGGCTGTTGAGACCTTGTTTACGTTTTGGCCTCCATGACCTCCGGACCTAAACGCTTCAAATTCGATGTCATCGGGTTTTAATTCGATAATATCCTGGGACTGGTCTATTTGGGGCATGACTTCAACGAGCGCGAAGGACGTTTGTCTTAAATTGGCCGCATTAAAGGGAGATTGTCGGACCAGCCTGTGGACTCCGGCTTCATTTTTTAATAAGCCATAGGCAAAATCTTCGCGCACTATCATAGTTACTGTTTTAAAGCCAGCCTCCTCACCGGGAACTTCATCAATTACATCATGATCCCATTTTTTTCCGCTAAAATATTTTTCGTACATTCTTGAAAGCATGGCCACCCAATCCATCGCCTCTACCCCACCTTGACCGGCATGAATGGAGAGAATTGCTTCGTTTTCGTCGTATGCGCCGGAAAGGAACATGCCAATTTCCAGAGTTTCGATTTTAGATTTGAGATTTTTGAGTTCTTTATTGACCTCTCCCTCCATTTGCGGGTCTTCAGACATGCCGGATAAGGATTTAATATCTGCAATTTCTTTTTTGAGAGATTGGTACAGTCCAATTTCGTTTTTTAAGTGGGCAATTTTCTTCATAACTTTTTGGGCAGACTGGGAATCTGCTGTCCAAAAAGCAGGACCTCTGCTTTGTGCCTCAAGGTTTTCGACCTCTTTTTGCTTTTGCTCAAGGTTGAAGCTTTTTCTGATAACCTCGAAGCGATCTGTAAGATCGCTCACTGTTTGTCCAATATCCATTTGTGACAATTATATATTAGTTGGTAGTTTGTAGTTAGTAGATGGTAGTAAGAGATGAGGCAAGTAGAATCAGACCAAGAATTATTCTGTAGGCGACAAAAGGATAAAGAGTTTTTGACGATAAATATTTAATAAAATACTTGATTGTCAGGTAACCGAAAATGGCAGATGAGGCCATTCCGACTATGAAAAAATTGAAATCTTGAGAAGTTAAATTTGAGCTAGTTATGACCTCAAGAAATTTTTTTAATCCGGCACCAGCAATTATTGGACCTGAAACCATAAATGCGAATCTCGCAGCTTCATCCCTTTTGAGCCCAAGAAAAAGACCTGCTGAAATTGTGGCACCGGATCTGGAAATTCCCGGAATAAGTGCCAGGGCTTGTGCAAAACCAACTATAATTGCCTGAAGAGGAGTTGTATTTTCTTCTTTTTCCCCCTTTTTACCGTAAATTTCAGCCAATACCATAACCGGGCTAAAAACAATCAATGCAAGCCCAACAACCCAGAGTTGTCTAAAGCTGCTTTCTATGGAATTTTCAAAAATGAGTCCAAAAAGTGCAGCAGGAGCTGTAGCAACAGTGAGTTTTAAAAGAAGCCCATTTTTTAAATTTAAAATCTTAAGATAATCTTTAAAAAAGAAAACTAAGACCGCGAGTAGTGTCCCAAGATGCAGGGATGCATCAAAAGCAAGACCAAAGTCATTTTGAGAAATGTTTGTTAAATGCTCGAAAATAATTAAATGGCCTGTTGACGAGATCGGCAGAAATTCGGTTAGACCCTGTAGTGCGCCAGCTATTGTCGCGAGTAAAAAGTTCATGGGTTAATGATGACAGAATTAATTGTGGACGACAACTCTCGTTCCTACGCTTGCCCAGTTGAAAACAATACCGGCTTCTTCGGGCCTCATATTAATGCAGCCGTGGCTCATTGGTTGGCCAAAGTTATTATGCCAGTAGGCTCCGTGGACTCCATAGCCTCGGTCATAGTACATGGTGTAAGGTACGTTTGGAAGATCATAGAAAGTTCCAAGGGCTTTTACGCCTCCTCTCATTCTTGTGTATCTGAGCTTTATCCAGATTCTCCACTCTCCGGTGGGGGTTGGCGCCCATTTACCCGAAGAGATAAGAAAGCTATTTATTGTGTTGCCGTTTTGTTTCATGTAAAGACGCTGCTCCGACAGATCTACTTCTATCCATTTACTATCATCTACCCCTAATGTTTTT
>MFAZ01000021.1:7798-10565 GCA_001776335.1 Candidatus Curtissbacteria bacterium RIFCSPHIGHO2_01_FULL_41_11
CCTACGTTTTGATACGCACGGTAGATATGTCTTCTGACGGGAAGTGCTATGAGAACTGCCATGATTACAAAGGCCAATGTGGCTAGAAGGAGGTGACCGAAACCGGACTTAAAATGGGCAGACATAGATCCAGTATTTAATATGGAAGGTTCAAAGTCAAACTGGATTTAGATTTTCTTATGGTAATGGTTGATTAAGTGGGAATCTTTTATTTGTAAGTTTCCAAATATAAAAATCTTCCTTTTTCATCAAATTTTACCTGTTTGAATAAATTGAAGAATCCCTGTCTGCCTAGCAATAAAGTCTGTTGCTCTAAACAAAAATCTGCTTCGGTACCATATTCTTTATTATTCACCCAAATATTAATTTTACAGGTATATGCTTTCAACCGAATACTACCTATTCCGAAAATGATCTTTGGTTTTATTTTCTTAAAGTTCATTCCCAGCATTTGCCCTAATTGTAGAGGAAACAAATTTCTATCGGAGCCCGAATCAACCAAAGCGTCTATCAAGCGGGTGGGATTACCACGATTAAACGAAACCATTATTGGCACATATGGAGTAAATACTTCCAGTTTGTTATTAGTGCTCTCATCAATTACTAGTCTTGGGAGATACGAAAAACCTAAGCTTGCCATCGAGGTACGAAGTGTCCGTTGATTGGCAACACGTGATGATAGATTGCATCAGGATATTTATTAAGCATTTTAAGCTTTTTGTCCAAATCTTTTATATTTTTTGCAGAAGTTATAACTTTTTTTCTGTCAGCAGTTAAGGCAATCCATTTATTGGAATATTTGGTTAATAAATTAACATTCATGAACTTATTATACCTTTTCAGTCAAAAAACTTACGTGGGTTATCCTTTGTGTTCGGGGGCATTTATTAGGCCGCATTTTTTGAAATGCTAGTCAAATAGGCTACCATACAGAGTGTCATTTATCAAATGCTATCGAGGCTAAGAAATGTAAGAATTTCATAAGAAAATCGCCCTTTAAGCAATGTGTAGTTCAAGGGGAAATGAATTATTCCAACTTTAAGTTTGTTTACTCTGTGGCTTTTCAAGAGCTAGACCAAAGCGTTTCATCCTACTAAGTAATAATCTTTCAGGAGTCTTAAAAAGCAAGTTTTCGTATTCTTCTTTAAGATGTTTTAGGGCTAAATTATTTTGAACAATTTCTCTTTGGGCTCTTAAATCCTCAAGTCTTAAAGTTAACTCTTCATAATCTTTTTCTAACTGAGGCATTCGGAAATGCCTGGCTGTTAATAAGCGCTTTCTTCCTAGAACATCAAGATACTTTTCAGTTTCCATTTCCTTTGCCTTTTTTAAACTTAAAATTGGGGTATTAATCAATTCCAGAAATATACTGGCTGCATCCATGCACACATCGGATGAATGCTGCGTGGTTTCTCGATATCTTAATTTCCCGTCTTTCATATATTTTTTTATCGCACTTCTAAATTTCCTTTTATCAACTTTCACAGGCAATATTGCTTGAAGGGAATAGATATCAACGATTTCGACAAATTTTTCCGCCTCTTCAAGTCGTTTCCCTTTGAGCGTTCTTGGGAAAGCCCCAATAAACGCTACCCTATATAGGTCTTCAATCTCCAATTCATCTAATGCAGAATCCTGTATTACTTCCCAGTCGTCCGCAGTATATTCTTTGATTGTTTCTGATATTCTTCCTGCATCGTATCTAAGTCTCCTTGCTCTTCTTTTACCCTCGACTATCGGCCTTAACTCGTTTGCAATGTTTTGTAAAGCGGCTTTTGATACGATACTAAGAACTTCGCCGGTTAACATACCATGCCTTAGATAGTTTCTAAGCCTTTTTAAATCCTCACCCGTTAAATCTTGTAGATCAAGCGTTCTTCTATAAGCTGGATGTCTTGTGATTTCCCTTAGGGTCGACATAACGTACTGTCTAACAGAATCAATATTGTCAAGATTAAAAACATTTGCTACAACTCCTTCATTCAAGTTCTTGATTTCCGCTTCTAACTGAAGCAGGCATTGTCTTTCAGTAAAATTATCCAAATCCAGGATCTGCTCGATCTCGGGAGAAAATAAAGCTCTGTCTTTATAGTTTTCAATAATTTGCCTGGCGCGCTCAGACATTGAAACCGATCTATTTTCAAGATAGGTTGCAAATCTTGTAAATTCCGTATACTTCTTACCCATAAACTCAATATAAATTTCTGTTGGAATTTCTATAGGCTTGCCGGTTTTCCGCGCTTTTTCTATTTTATTTCTAATAATTGCAATCTTTCTCAGGGATCTCCTGGATTCGGCGATAGTGTCCTTGGCATTTCGAATCGTACTCCTTTTTCGAACTGCCTCCTGCTCGGCCTCTTTGACTACATTGTTGGCGTAACCCAAATCTTCCTCCGGCAATGTCATAGTTCCAAGATTTGCTTTCATATCTTCTATCGTTTTTTTTTGTACGTCAATTGAATCGGAGAGATCCCTGACTTTTTTTGGAAAAGACTGTTTGGCTATTTCAAAACGCGACCACGAGTCGAGTGCTTCCTTAAGCATTCTGGACCTATTTATTAACAATGCGGCGTTCGCTTGTCGTATTGCCGCAATAAGAATTTCCTTCTTTGGAATCAGAAAACCTTCAATTTCAGTTGTATAGCCGCGGTCCCACAAAGTTTGACGTTCTCCCTTTCCTGCATCAGATGGATTGACTGAAATAGGCTCTTCCTCAAGCGCCGGGTGTAACAGTAAAAGGCCGCGGTCAAAATTCCTAAAAAGCTGA
>MFAZ01000022.1 GCA_001776335.1 Candidatus Curtissbacteria bacterium RIFCSPHIGHO2_01_FULL_41_11
TTTTACCAAGAGCGCCAATAGGGACGGTTGAAAGATAGAAAAAACTACCCACCAGCGAGATTAGGCCGAAATCTTCAACAGAAATGCGTCTTCCCAGATAAGCGTTGTAAGCGAAATTGGCGAAATTGGCAAAGATAGATGCAGCTATTAAAGCGCCGCCCGTGGCCATACCTGATCTGGCAAGAGCGTAGGCATCGGCGAATCTTCTTTGGCGGCTTTTTTGCTTTTGGGCTTTGATTTCGGCCCGGATCTGATCCTGGGCAACTTTGGCTAGGTGAAATCCGTGGACGGTTTTTTCCCAGTAATGGGGTTTTACGATTAATTGATAGAGTGCAATGGTTGCTGCGAAACTGATTGCAAGCCAGTAGAAAGGAATTAAGAAAACATATTTAACGAGACTCCAGTGTTCTCTTTTGGCGCAGCCGATCATGTAGTAATACATGAACAGGAAGTTTCCAAAAACTAAAGAAATTACAGCCATATAAAAAACCGGTGCGGGGTAGAGTGCTTCTATGGTCGGGCCGACAATTGATCTGGCTGCAAAATAAGCTATTGTTGTTACCCACAAAAATGGGTTGATAAACATGAAGGCTATTTTTCCTCCTACAACCATTTGAAAAATGAGCGCGTGCACTCCTTGTTTTTTTGCAAGTTGAAGGGGATTTCTCATGTGGACCAGATAGGTTTGCATGTAACCCTTGATCCACCTGGATCTTTGTCTTATCCAATTGCCAACTCTGCTGTTTGCTTCTTCCAGGGTTGTGGAGTCGATAATTGCAGTTTTGTAGCCATTTTTGAAAAGACGAACTCCAAGGTCTGCATCTTCCGTGACGTTAAAAGGATCCCAACCCTCAAGTGCGATAAGATCTTTTGTCCTAAAGTGATTGCTGGTTCCGCCAAGAGGTATTGCTGTTTGGATCGATTGAAGACCGGTTAAAACAACGTCGAACCAAAGAGAATATTCTGCGGTAAAAAACCGTGTTAAGAAATTTTGGCTATGGTTGTGGTAATTAAGTTTGGCCTGAAGACAGACAACATTTTTTGGGAGTTTGCAAAATGCTGCATATGCTTTTTTTAGTTGTTTTGGATCCGGTATGTCCTCTGCGTCAAAGACAACAACAAATTCTCCCTGTGCATGCCCAAGTCCGAAGTTGCATGCTTTTGGTTTCGTTTTGGGGTTAGAATCCGGAACAATGATAGTTCTGACGTAAGAAGGCAAATCTAATTCTTGCGCAGCTTTTTGTGTCTCTTGGTCGTCTTCTTCTAAAAGCAATATTACGTCGAGCTTGCTTTTTGGCCATTCCAGTTTTTTTATTGAATCTAAAAAGTTGGGCAAAACACTTGCTTCTTTGTAGAGAGGACACAATATGGTGTATATCGGTAATTGTTCATCGTTAATAGTTGATAGTTCGTTGTTGGAAACGTTGATTTCCGGAGGAGACTTGAGACTTCTTGCAACGAGAAATAAGTTAAAAATAGTATCCAGAAAATAAATAGTAGAAAGAAATGCAATAAATATAATTGCGGAAAGTTGTGGGTTTTGGGAGAAACCAAATACTGCTGCTGCAATTAATAATGCAATAAAACTTTTTTGCCAAAGCAAAAACCCTTTTAGTGCAGACTGGCTGTGATGCAAGGTGGTGTGGGTTATGTATTGTTGTTTTCTGTAGCCGACGCCTGCGCCGTGCATTGATACTTCGCTTTTGGGTTTTATGTGGGAAGGATCAATTTTTTTGAGCTTTAAAGAAAGTGCGTTAATACCAATTTCAAAAGTTGCTTTTGCAGTGTTGATTTTTGATGCTCCCTTAACGCGCTTTGAAAAGGTGATGTTGTGACTGATTCCTTTGAAACCCGCTTCTTTTGCCCTAAGCAAGAATTCAAGATCAAAAGTCCATGGAGATGAAGGCATAAAGCGGACAGTTTCGAAAACTTCTTTCTTGATGGCTTTAAGCCCGGATTGGGCATCGGCATCAATCCCATGTAGGAGCTTGCTGAAAAACAAACTGAATGTTTTGGTCATAACCTTGCGGATTCTTGAAGCCTTGTAGGTTTTTCTGTTTGCCACGACAATGTCGTAGTCTTTGAGCAGTTTGAGC
Source organism: Candidatus Curtissbacteria bacterium RIFCSPHIGHO2_01_FULL_41_11 (assembly GCA_001776335.1). Lineage (GTDB taxonomy): Bacteria > Patescibacteriota > Microgenomatia > Curtissbacterales > GWA2-41-24 > 2-01-FULL-41-11. Next base: position 2,097 of record MFAZ01000022.1, read on the forward strand.
ATTGCCGGGATTTCTTCCGGCGGGTATTGCAAATCTGCATCGATCATTACCAGTTTGTCGCCTTGAGCCTGACAAAATCCTTCGTAGAGCGAGAACGCTTTTCCTTTTTTGCCTATTTTTTTGAAAACTTTTATTGGGTATTTGTATGTGCTGTTTTGAAGCAGTTCAAAACTTCCGTCCGTTGAATTATCATCTATGAAAACGAACTCATAGTTTTCACCATGCTGAAGTAAAGCAGTGTTTAGACGCTGCAGTAAATCCTCTAGGTTATCCCTCTCGTTGTAAATAGGTACGACAACACTTACCATACGTAAAAATATATTTTTTGGGCAGATCTTACAGGCTAAAGGGGCAGAAATTTAGCTTCAATTTCGGAATGCTGATTCTACCATAGAAATGGAAGAATTGCAAAAATTTTTCATCTTATAGTTGTTAACTTGTTGCCTTGGCTATTACAACAAACCGTGCCTGGTCAAGAAAGCCGGAACAAGTATAAATGGTGATTCTTTCGTCTGATGTCTGGGTTAATATGTCAACTTGGCTAGGTTTTACCTCTTTGGTTTCAGATACTTTGTAGGAAAAAAGGTCGCCATTTTCCATAATTATGTGGATAGCATCGTTAATTTGAACTTTTTCGAGGTCGCCTAGTATGTCTTTTTTGTTGTGACCGTAAATAATACTGTTGCCAGGCTGGCCAGGGAGGGCGCTTGAAGTTAGATAGGAAACTCCACTTTCGGAAATTGTCCACCTGTCATTTTGAACTATACCTTCTGTAATTTCAAGGGTTTTGTTGAGGGTGGGAATATAGATTTTGGAGGGTTTATTCTTGTTTTCTTGCTGAACTTGATCAACAGATGCGTATGATGCGTTTTTTGAGAATGAGGATGTAACAAGCGCTGCTCCAAAAATAACCAAAAGCAGGCTTAATATTAATTCTTTTTGTGGGAAAATTAGGCTTTTTTGCCTTTTTTTAAGGCGTTTTGTGCGTTCCATAGACCAGCGGAGATAAGGGCTGCACCGCTAAGCAGCAATACCATGGAATCTAATGAGCCTGTACTTGCCAGTGTGCTTGCTCCGAGTACCTGAGCTCCTACTCCACCATCTACTTGTTTTGGATCTGTTGTAGGACCGCCGCAATCTTGGCTTGATTTAGCTGTAACTGCAACCCAAAGATTGCCACCTTGAAGGCCTTTTAAGGTAAAGCTGTTTGCATTAGGATCCGGAACATCAACACCCCAGATGAGACTGTTTTGACTCGGGCCGTAGGCAATATGGAATCCCCAAGCGTCACCTTTATTTGCCCAGTTGACGGTTACTTCACCCGGCAAGTCGTTTGAAAACCATACCTGGTCGATTTTTTGAGGTACTCCTGTCGGACACTGAGGTGTAGAGATATTGCCACCTGTTGATGGACCTCCACCTATGTTTGGTCCGCCACCAGTAGATGGGCCGGATTGCAGTTGGTTTAGAACGACAAGAGTTCTGTCTGGTCTTGCGTTGGTCAAGATAATGTGACCGTCGGCATTAAGGTTTCTTGATGCGTCGTTTGCGGGATCACCATCGAAAAGGTTTGAATCGTAAGTGAAAAAATCACCTAAGGTGAAAACATTTATAGCGTACTGATCATTGTAAAGTGGCGCTTTCCAGTTGGCAGCAGGGCTAATTGTCTCTTGTCCATAGTAATAACTTCCAATGGTGAGATTGGAATATGTTGTGCACTGTGAATCGTTTATGCCATCGCCTCCAATGAGGTCGGCGTTTGCAGTTAGCGGTGTAGTGAACGGAGAATCAGGAATTTGTCCTGTTGCAGGAGCTTCCGATGTTTGTGCAGGGGTAATTCCGGGAATTACAAAGCTGACTCCAGGCATGGATGAGCCGTCTGTGATGTTTCCAGAAGGGTCCGTAATTACCTTACAAATAGTAATTGACCCAAGTGTTTGAGATTGTGCGTAAGCATTGTTGGAAAAATGTGCGCCAAAAAGTAGAGACAGGAACAGTCCTGCAAGTACGGGCAGGAAGATTGTCTTCAATCTTCCAATCATTATTATTTTGGCAGAGTGTGTATTCTATAACTATTTACTATAAGATGTCAAGTTTGCGGAAACTAGCTTGAATTGGGTAATTATATCTTCTATTCATTTTTAACGTCTATAATCTCGTAGTTAAGAGCACCTCTTCGCGTCGAGTCTCGACGAGGTCCGACCTCGTTTATTCATCACGACCTCGCTTATTCATCAATTGCAATATTTTCTAATGAAACTTCAGGTGAAATTGCAAAACTTTCAACAAATTCTTTATAGGAAAGAGTTCCTGGTGAAAGTTTTTTAAAGTAATCAACAATAAAATTAGATTTTACCCACTCGGTTTTTCTTTTGCCTAGATAATCAGAATAGCTGGAATAGCTGTATTGCTCCAATCTAGCGAGGTCGGACCTCGTTATGGACTTCTTATGACCAATTGGATTGAGATGTATGTACCTGGATAAATACAATAGATATTCATCCTTATTTACTAAAACTGCTTTGAATTTGCCCTGAAATAATGGACCGATTCTTTCATATTTATTGTTAAAATATTTTGTGTATGCGTTTGATATGCACCGCATAAAGGTTGTAATTGCGGTTAATGAATTTTGTTTAAGCAATAAATGAAGGTGGTTGCTCATTAAACAAAAAGCTAAAAGATCAATATTTTTATAAAGTTCTTCCCTCCATCGAGGTCGGACCTCGTTATCGGTTTTTAAAAGGTATCTCTTAAGAAAAGATAGGAAAACTTTGTGATCTTGCGTATCTTCAAATATCTTCATTTTATTGATGCCGCGATTATAGACATGATATATGCCATCTTCTACATAGACTTTTACTGAATATTTGGCTGGCATGATCTAACCATTATTACGAGGTCGGACCTCGTTTGCAAGATGGAGATTATTTAGGGTTTTTATAATAATTGATGGTTCTTTTGAGACCTTCGCGTAGGGAAACTCTGGCTTCCCAGCCTACTGCTTCTTTAAGTTTTTCGCTGGACGCGTAGTTTGCATGAACATCTCCGGGCCTTCCCCCCAGATCGTCAATCGGTACAGTGTAGCCGACAATATTAAAAATTATTTGAACAACATCTTTTATTTTGACTCCTTTTTCCATTCCCAAATTGAAAACGTTAAACCCTGTAAGTTTTAGGACATCGATGTGTGCTTGAGCAAGATCTTCGATGTAGATGAAATCACGGATTTGTTCACCTTTCCAGTAAAGAGGTATATGTTTTTTACTTAAAGTGGCTTTGACAAAATTTGGAATGGCATGGGTTATCGGAGGAGCAAGCCTGCCCGGACCGTATGGATTGAAATAGCGCAGGATAATTACATCAAAGCCGAAATTGGCATGATATGCCTGGAGAAATGTTTCAATTGCAGCTTTTGTCGCGCCGTAAGGATTGTCGGGATGCAGGGGTGCGTCTTCCTTGATTGGCAATTTGTCCGGAGTGCCGTAGACACAAGCGCTTGAAGAGAAAATTATTTTTTTAACGCCTTCTTCTTTCATGCTCTCCAGAAGGCTGACAGTTCCCAGGACATTGTTTTTGGTATATTTAACCGGATCTTTTACAGACTCGGGAACGACAATTAAACCTGCCATGTGAATGACAGCGTCTACGCCGCTTAAAGCTTCTTTTGTCTTTTTGGGATCTGCGATGTCGCCTATTATTAACTTTGCTCTTTTGTCAACGTTTTCTTTATAGCCGTGAGACAGGTTGTCGAGAACCACTACCTGATGGCCAGAATCGCAAAGCAATTTTGTCACCCACGACCCGATGTATCCCACTCCGCCAGTCACAAGGATTTTACTCATAATATTTAATATCAGCAGGTCGCCTTGTCACAATTCTTCGAATTCGTGACAATGGCGCTCCTCTGATATAATTTTTTCGCTATTGCTAAAAATTATCAAACTTTGACTTTTCGTATACTACTTCCACAATCTTACCCTTTTTGCCCGCTCCGCCGCGGGGCGAGCCGTTTACGGGCAGGTTAAGCGCATAGCCGAGAGCGTTGGCGATGGCTACTCCGACCCGGGTTCCGGTAAAAGATCCCGGGCCTGTATTTACTTCGATAGCAGATAGATCTGAAAAGTTTTTTTTATTGTTTTTTAAAATTTTGACAATCATTGGTAATAAGACTTGAGAACCAAGTTTTTGTTTTTGGACTAACTTGGATGTTTTTTTACTCTTAGGATCTGTGAGACTTACTATTATTTCTTCTCTATTTGTTGAGTCGATTGTGAGTACCATAGTTAATTGAGTTAATTAAGTTAATTTAGTTAATTGGATTGCGCCCTGGCGCAGAATTTTGGGTGGGTAAACGGTTGTGTCGACAACTGTCGACTCTCTTCCCCCAATGCACTCACCCTTGATAACATAATCTGCAAGACTGACTAACTTTGGGTCGAGTTCTTCGTTTGATCTTGGTGCTGGCTGAGTGTGGAAATTTGCGGATGTACCGATTATCGGTCCTACTTCTTCTATTATATTTCTAAGAGAGTCCAAATCGGGCATTCTGAAGGCGATTTTTTCTTTGCC
>MFAZ01000023.1:0-167 GCA_001776335.1 Candidatus Curtissbacteria bacterium RIFCSPHIGHO2_01_FULL_41_11
AAGGCAAATTGGAAGAGTTGAAAAAATACTGCTTAAACGACGTAGCCGTCACGCGTGATTTGTATCTATTTGCCAAAGAAAAGGGTATCTTAAAATACCCGGACTTGGGTGATACTGTTAAGGAGTTTAAGGTCGAAATTGACAAATTTATGCCCCAAAAAGCCGAT
>MFAZ01000023.1:218-1270 GCA_001776335.1 Candidatus Curtissbacteria bacterium RIFCSPHIGHO2_01_FULL_41_11
AGATAATCAAGGAAACATTAGCCGACAAATTGAGGAAATTTTAAATAAGGCTGAAATAACAGGGAAGACACTTTTTAATCAAGAAAATTCAAATAAATATATCGCAATCAGAATGGTTCACTCTGATGATCAAACAAGATTTGCTCAAACTTTAATTGGGATATCTGATTCTGCCGAGGAAATATATCAACTTATTTTGAACGAAGGCAAAGAAAGAGGAGGAGAATATTATATTTTTTTTCCTAAATGTGATAATTCTCCAGGCAGACACGGTCGGTTGATCAGATTAGCTAGCGGTGAATTTACTTCTTGGAGACCAGGAGATAGTGAGGACCCATTTTTAATATGAACCGTTGGTTACTTGTTACCCATCCTAAAAATTTTGAGATTATGAAGGCTAAAAACATTGCGGCGATGAAGGCCAAGCGCAAAAGTTTCGCTGATAAAGTTGAGGTTGGAGACAAGGTGGCTTTTTACTTGACCAAAATCGGCAAATTTGGAGGGATTGCTGAATTTACCAGTAAGGTTAAGGAAGATAAAACCAAGATTTTTGAAGAAGAAAAACCGGGACCCTCCTTTGCCAAGGCTTCGGAGGGCAAGGAAACCCATCCTTGGCGGTTTGATGTTAAGTTTGAAGTTGCTTTGGATGAGAAGAGCTATGTGCCTGCCGAAAATTTTAAAAATAAGCTTGAATACTTAAAAAAGTGGCCGAAAAAATACTGGAAGTTAGGTTTTCAGGGAAACGTTCACGAAATAACAAAGAAAGATTACCAAACTTTGCTTAGGGAACTAGTTTAAAAACATAAAAATGAACGAAAGGTTAAGTAAATTTGCAATGGGTGTTGCGGATCGGTTGAGAGATCAGTCTAAATCCGGAGGGGATTTATCTTTTTCGGAGAAACAAGAAGTGTTGGTTGAAATTCAGTTTGTCAGGGGTAAAGTAGAAGAGAAAGCTCGTCCGAGACATCTTAGAGATATTGTTACTCCCGAAATCAGATTTGAAACCCGTCAAATTGGTAATATGTTAGGTTTGGTGGTGGGCAAAGAAATCT
>MFAZ01000023.1:1287-3765 GCA_001776335.1 Candidatus Curtissbacteria bacterium RIFCSPHIGHO2_01_FULL_41_11
CGAATTTTTGACAAAGATTTTAATAAATTCAAGGATTTTGTATTCGAGTCTTTTTTTAACACTAATCCAAAATTGAAATGGAATAAGTTTTGCGTTTCAAGAACCGCAGAAAGTCGTTTTGAGCAGGATGATAAGTTAATCTATTTCGAACTTAAAGACGGAGAAAAAAAGAACCCGAGAGTGATTTTCCTCGGCATTGGCAAGCCTCTAGGCGACGTTCAGGTCTATTGCGGATACGCCGCAGAAAGTTTGGGATATGAATTTTTGGGACTTGGCAAGGAAAAGCGAAGGAAATTTGATGCTGAAAATCGCTAATTTAAAAGCAGACGTTGACGGAAAAGAAATCTTAAAAGGCGTAGACCTTAAAGTAGATCGTGGCGAAATTCACGTTTTGATGGGGCCAAACGGAAGCGGGAAATCGACTTTGGCGCAGGTAATTGCCGGAGCACCACAGTTCAAAGTTCAAAGTTCAAAGTTCAAATTTGAAAATAAAGATTTAACGAAGTTAACGCCGGATAAGCGGGCGAGGTTGGGGATCTTTTTAGGATTTCAGCATCCGATCGAAATACCCGGGGTAACGGTCTTTAATTTCTTAAGAAGAGCCAGAGGGATAAAGAGTCAGAGGGACAAAGTCTTAAAAAAATCTAATGGCGGACAGCGAATGGCAAATGGCATTTCCAATTTGCATCAAGAGCTTAAAGAACACCTTCATTCATTAAAATTAGATGAAAGTTTTTTAAAACGTTCCGTCAATGAAGGTTTTAGCGGAGGAGAGAAGAAGCGCAACGAGATTTTGCAAATGCTTGCTTTAAAGCCAAAACTGGTAATTTTGGATGAGATCGATTCAGGTTTGGACGTTGACGGATTGAAGCTTGTAGCCAGTGCAATTAAACGATTTACGATTAACAATCCACGATCATCAATTTTATTAATTACCCACTATGCCCGGATTCTAAAATATTTAAAAGCTGATTTTGTCCATATCATCGTAGACGGCAAGATCATAAAGACCGGTACGAAAGCCTTGGCAAACAAGATTGAGGAGAAAGGATACTCAAAGTTGTTAATGGTTGATAGTTAATTGTTAATGATTTGAAAAGAGATTGAAATGACTGAAAGAAAGGTATCGGGTTTTTACCTCGATCCAGTACAGAAACAAATTCTCGATATGTTATCCGTTCTAAATGACACGCCAATGTCGACAATCGTCGGAGACGCGATTAATAAATTTATAGAAACAGAATTGACCAGTGATGAAATAACAGCAATTAAGGAGGATACTGATCTTTTAGCTGTTATGACAGTAATCCAGTTGAGAAGAGGAAAAGAGCTGGATAAAACAGTTGGTGGGGTTTTTATGCGTTTACATGGAAAGACACTAGGCGAATTGTTCAATGAAGCACAAGAAGGGAGAAATACTCATATTTAAATTTTTAATTTTCAATGAATTCCTGCCTGCCGGCAGGCGGGTTCAATTTCTCAATTTTAAAAATGTCAATGTGAGAAGGTGAATCTATCTAGTCTGTCATCCTGAGCGAAGCGAAGGATCTAAGCTAAGATTCTTCATTACGTTCAGAATGACAGAACGATGAACAATACACAATGAACGATATACAAATTGCATCGAATTACAAGTATGGTTTTAAAAAACCCGAAAACTACGTTTTTAAATCTCGGCGTGGTTTAGATAAATCTGTGGTCGAGCAGATTTCGGCTATGAAGAACGAGCCGGAGTGGATGAGGGAATTTCGGATTCGCTCGTTAGCCATTTTTGAATCCAAAAAGATGCCTACTTGGGGAGCAGATCTTTCAACAATTGACTTCAACAACATTTTTTACTACATAAAACCGACCGATTCGCAAAAAACTGACTGGAAAGATTTGCCAAAAGAAATTAAGGATACTTATGATGCAATCGGCATTCCGGAAGCTGAAAGAAAGTTTTTGGCAGGAGTGACTGCTCAATATGAATCGGAATCGGTTTATCACTCTTTTCAGAAACAGTGGGAAGACCGCGGCGTGATCTTCACAGACATGGATACGGGTTTGCGCAAATACCCTGAATTAGTAAAAGAATACTTTGGCAAATCGATTCCGCCGGCAGATAATAAATTCGCCGCTCTAAACTCTGCTGTTTGGTCCGGAGGCTCCTTTATTTACGTTCCTAAAGGAGTTTCGGTTGATATACCCTTGCAGGCCTACTTTCGGATTAACGCGGCCAATATGGGGCAATTTGAAAGGACTTTAATTATCGTGGACGAAGGCGCGTTTGTTCATTATGTTGAAGGTTGTCTTCCTGCTGGTGAGCAAATTAGCCTCGGTGATAAATGGGTGAACATTGAAAGCGTTAAACCGAGCGATCAAGTGATCACAGAAAATGGAAAATCTGGCAAAGTCAAAGCTGTCATGACCAGAAATTATCAGGGTAAATTGGTTAAGATTACCCCAATTTCTCCTTACAATGCCTTTAGACTGACG
>MFAZ01000023.1:3771-6683 GCA_001776335.1 Candidatus Curtissbacteria bacterium RIFCSPHIGHO2_01_FULL_41_11
CATCCGGTTTTATGTGTTAAGCGGGAATGTGTTTTAACTAAAAGAAAGCCAAGAAATGGCTGGCTTTTGGAAACAGATACAACAAAGTTGATCAATGCTAAGCCTAAATATGTTCCATCAGGAGAGTTGCAAGTTGGAGATTTTCTGATATTCCCAAAAATTAAATCGAACATTGCAAGTCAATTATCTGATGAGGAGTTGGAACTACTCGGATGGTATTGGGCAGAAGGATCAACTTACATACATAACAAATTAAAAATAGCAGTAGTTTCTTTTTCTTTGGCATCTTATGAAACCAAAAGGTTGGATAGAGTCGAAGAGTTAATTCGAATGATTACCAGTAAAAATGTCTACCGAATTGCAGATAAACATAAAAAAGGCGTATCGCTGGTGGTTTATTCTAAAGAACTTAGGGAATTATGTCTTAAGCATTGTGGCAAAGGCGCAAAAGGCAAAATGTTAAGCCCTGAAATAATGAATTTGTCTTGGGACAAAGTGAAGATTTTAATCGATAGTTATTATCAAGGTGATGGCAATATTTATCTAAGGAGCGGTAAAGAGATGATTAGAGCTTCAACTGCTTCTGAACATTTGGCGCGGCAGATTCAAGAACTTTTAGCCAGAGGCGGTTATTACGCCAGTATTCAAATTAGAAAGGGCGGAGATGATCTAATTCTGGGAAGAAGGATTACTCGGAGTGATCAATATATTCTTTATTATTCTCCGGTTAAGGTTTGGAGTGAGGTTAGAGCAACGAAAGAATACTTTTTAGTGCCCATTAAGAAGATTGAGTTTTTGGATTATGATGGGCCGGTATTTAATTTAGATGTGCAGTCACCCAATTCATATTTGGTCAGAGGTTTTGCTGTTCATAATTGTACAGCTCCAGTTTACTCAACTGATTCACTCCACGCCGCAGTGGTTGAAATCTTTGTCAAAAAAGGCGCTAGGTGCCGCTATACGACGATTCAAAACTGGTCGAATAATGTTTACAACCTGGTGACAAAACGGGCTTTTGTTGAAGAAGACGGGACGATGGAGTGGGTTGACGGCAATTTGGGTTGTTTAACTGAAAATGCTCGTCTTTATACGAATCCTAGAGGTTCAGTCAGTATCAAAGATTTGAAAGCTGGAGATTTTATTTATACCGCTGACTTGAATCTTCTTAAAGCAATCAAAAGTAAAGTGAATGCAGTTGTTGATCAGGGGATAAAGCCTGTATTTAAAGTAGTTACAACTAACTATAGGGAAATAGAAGCCACTGCAAATCACCCGTTTTTAATTCTTAGGAAAGTTTCAAACATTGGTCTTCAAAATCTGCGTTGGGAAAAACTTGAAAATTTGAGGGCAGGAGACTGGATTGGTATGGTTAATGAATTACCTGATGATGGTAAATCTCATCCCATAAATTTTGATTTTAATACAAAACTTCTAAAGTACAAGCCGAATGTGCCTGTTGAGACAACAGATAATTTGATGTGGATTCTTGGACTGTATCTTGGGGACGGTTGTATGGATCGCTCTAAGTCTGGGGTAGCTCGTCGTATTTACTTTGTGGTTCCACCTTCCGATAGGGCTAGAAAAAAGCTTGAGAAACTGCTAATTAAAGTTTTCGGGATTCATGGTAGGCCTAAGGGGATTTCTCTTACTGTTAACTCAACGCTTTTAGCGAATTTATTTTTAAATTTGGGTTTTAGCGGTTTAGCAAAAACTAAACGAATACCAAATTGGATCTTTGGCTTGCCTAGAAGCCAGAAGCTAGCTTTTATTGAAGGTTATTTTGATGCAGATGGTTATTTGAGAAAGGCGATGAAAAAGGATGGAAATCAATATGGGCAAATAGTATTTGCAAGTGCGAATAAACAATTACTTGAAGATTTAAAGCTTTTAATGATCACTGTCGGAATCGATCCTTTAAAAATCTCTACTTACGTTAAGGAGAGAAAGCTCTACAAGGATCGATTGATTGAATATACTTCGCATTATTTATCTATGAATATTCGTGGCAATTTAGAGAGAATTCGAGATAAAAAAGAATTTGACCCGACTTTAAGATTTACAAGAATTCGTTCAATTGAGCCAATTGGAAAACAAAGAGTTTATGATATCGAGGTCGATAAAACGGCGAATTTTATAGCTAATGGTATTGTTGTTCATAATAGTAAGATCACAATGAAATACCCCAGTTGTTATTTAGTTGGCCGGGGAGCACGGGGCGAAATTTTGTCGCTGGCGCTCGCTAACTTGGGCCAGCATCAGGATGCCGGAGGAAAATTAGTTTTTATGGCACCCGATACTTCCGGTGAAATCATCTCAAAATCAGTATCTTTGGGCGGCGGTCGCACTTCTTACCGTGGACTGGTAAGAGTTTCACACAACGCCGAAAGGGTAAAGTGTAACGTTAGATGCGACGCATTACTTTTAGATGAAGTTTCCCGAAGTGACACTTACCCGACGATGCAGGTTGACGAGGATAATGTCCGGATAAGCCACGAAGCGAGCGTTTCCAAAATCGATGCCGACCAGCTTTTCTACCTGATGAGCCGCGGTTTGTCCGAAAATGTGGCAACTTCGTTAATTGTCAATGGTTTCATCGAGCCGATTGTTAAAGAATTGCCCTTGGAGTATGCAGTGGAACTGAACAGGTTGATTCAGCTAAATATGGAAGGGAGTGTAGGTTAATTTTATGTTTGTGTTGTTTCTTTTTTTATTACCAATTTTGGCTTTTGGCTTGCTATTCCTGTTAATAAAGACAGTGATCAAGTTTGTTACTAATAGAAGTGGAGGTAATATTTACATCTTTCTTGCTTCTATATCTATTTATTTTTTGATTGGTTATCTGATTTATCTTTTTCAAGGTGTTTTACTTCCAAGCGGGAACCGTGTATTAGTACCTGAAGTTTCAATTTTTT
>MFAZ01000024.1:0-17831 GCA_001776335.1 Candidatus Curtissbacteria bacterium RIFCSPHIGHO2_01_FULL_41_11
GGCCGAAGCTGGATTTGTTGTATATGAACACTGACAATGAGATGTCGCCGGTTTATACGACTTTTTACCACACGTGGCATACGAAGGAAACGAGGAATTCTGATAATCCTACATCCTTACCAACTACTGAAGCTTTAACGATTACAAATACGGATAATAGCTTATCGTTTTTCTATAGCGAGAAAGAATATACAGATTCCAATTCTGATGATGGTGTGTATTCTCCGGCGGATACTCCAAGTCTTAGTACCCTTGGTGTCCGCACACACACATTTAAGAAGGTCAATGCTAATAACACTAACGAAATTCAGATCTCTTGGAATGGTAAAATTACATCGGGATCGGCGGTAGGCTGCAGTGGGGCACAGCCTTGTACATTACAAATATATCAGTGGGGGAATTCAGGTTGTTCAGCTGGCTGGGGCGATTTTGATAGCGGTACTCGGACTAATATAGCCGCTGCTGCGGGCTCGGAATTTACATTAACCGGGAATAAGACGACTTCTTTGTCCTGTTTTTATTCTGGTTCTGATGCTGATGATCATTTAGGAACCAACACTGTTGCTGTTAGAGTTTATAAAAATTTTTCGGCCACGAACGGTAATCTCCAGACAGATGTGATTACTTTTACCTTTGTGCCGGAGAAAATACTTTGGCTTCTACCTTTGGCCTTGTTCTTACCGAGGATTTTGAGGAAGTTTGGGTGGAAGTGGCGACGAAAAGCGTATGTATATGCGAATATGATGCCCTTCTCAGGCAAAGTCCATTCGACAAGCTCAGGGCAAGCCGGATCTGGGTAAACGAATGTAAATTCTGCCCCTCGAAATATCTCGGGGTAAACGAATGTGTGCGAATATGGAGGGATTAGCGCGGAGAGGAAATATTCAGCGACTTTGAAATAGTGTCAAAAATTCCGTAATAGAAAGGATTTGAATGTTGGCAAATTTGCCCAATTTTAATAAATGCTTGTCGCCTGAAACCAGATATTTGGTTTTAATAACTAATGCCAGATGGAGAAATTTGTCATCTGTTGGATCTTCTTTAACAACTTTTAATTTAGATTTAGGAAGTTTTAAGATTGCGGATTTTAAAAGTAACTGGATAATGATATTTTCGGTAGTAACATTTGCTTCTCTTAGTTTATCTTTAAATTTACTGCGACTTAAAACCCCTTGTAGTTCTTCAAGTGTTTCAAGGGAAAAACAGGGAGTGATTTTATCGTTTTCGATTAAAGAAATTAACTTGTGGGCTTTACCGTGCCAAAGAAGAGCTGAGATTAAAACATTTGTATCTAATACGACCCGCATCTACTTTTGGCTTCGGTATGCGGCAATTTCAGCAGCTATTTCTTTTGGGGTAATTTCCTGGCCTAGGGTTTTAAGCCTTTTGGCAATTTCTGTAAGGCTCAGACTCTCGGTTCTTTTTAATAGAATAGCATCATTACTTGCCTCTACAAGCAGATCCTCGTTGGGTGCAAATTTACTCTTAAGATCTCTAGGTAAAGTGATTGAACCATTCTTCTGGATTGTTACTTTTAGCATCCTGACTCCTGAAAGAATTTTAACAAATGCTGCTTTTTTTAGCAATTGATGGATATTGGAGTAATTGTTATAGATGAAGACTGATGTGATTACTTTTACTTTTGTACCGGAGAAAATACTTTGGTTACTACCTTTGGCACTTTTCCTACCGCGCATTTTGAATAAACGTGGTTTTAGGTGGTTACGTTTCGCTAAGATTACCAATATGAACGAATTGAGAACGAATAAGAACGAATGGAGAGGTTATGGCTAAGTTAATTTATCCACAGTTATCTTATAAGTTGATGGCTGTTCTGTTTAAGGTTCAAAACAAACTTGGTTCGTCTTATCAGGAGAAGTATTACCAGAGGGCTATTGCCAAAGAGCTGGAGAACCAGAAAATTCCTTTTGAGAAGGAGAAACAAATTAAGTTAGCTTATGAGGGTGAGGGAATCGGGAATTATTTCTTGGATTTTGTAATCGATGGAAAGATTGTTCTGGAGATTAAAGCAGTGCCCTTCATCAAGAAAGAATGGACTAATCAAGTTGTCGCTTATCTTGTTTCTACCAATTTACCTTTAGCTATTATTGCTAACTTCTGCACTCCTAAACTAACCTACAAACGTTACGTGAATCCTAATCTGGGTGATAAGGAGTTGTATGGAGAGGATTAGTTTGAATTCGTTACACATTAGTTCATATTCGCCTCTTAGACGCTCTGCGTCAGCAATATTTGCAGTACTGGTTATATTCTTAATGCTCTTTCCTTTTATTAATACCTTCAACCAGTTTTTGGTTAAAATCATTGAGCCGGTTTTGTTTTTAGGCCTGAATGAAGAGGTTATTATTCCCTATGAAGCAAGGTTGGTTAAGGTTCTTTTGGGCTTCTTGTCGGTACCGACTGCTTATTCCACAAGTGATTCCGGAATCATTACTTTAGTCGGCAAAACAGGGGGCCTGGACCCGATTGCCATTGCCTGGAATTGTCTGGGCTGGCAATCTTTGGTTTTGATCCTTTCGAGCATCTTTGTCGGCTTGCGGGGTAAATTTACAATGTTAAGCAAGCTCGAAGCGCTATTTATCGGGCTTATGATTACTTTTTGGCTGAACATCTTTAGATTGACGGCCATTTTTTATCTTTATTATCACTACAGCCGTGATGTGGCGATGATTTTCCATAATTGGGGAGCGATCGTGATTACGATAGTCTGGTTGGTAGTATTCTGGTGGTTTGCTTTTAACTTTGTTTTGGAGGAGCGCAATCCTGATCTAAAGGGTTAATTTTCAGTTCGACCTTTCGGTTTTACTCAAGATCTTCGGCCTGCGGTCGAATTCTGGTCCCGCCCAGTCTTACCGTTCGCCTTTTCAATACTATTCGTATACGGCTCACGGTGCGACTTTAGACGGGCAGGGGTTTGCGTTCAGATTTGTCTTAGAGGAGAAAGAGCGGGATCTTTAAAATGAGCGGAGAGGAGGAGAAAGCGATATACTCCAGGGCATTGACGTTTTTCTGAAAGGAAGGTAAAGACAACCGGTGAACTCTCAATCCTAATCTCTTTACACTGCACACTTATCACTATACACTAGATCTGTGGCTAAGTTTGTTCCGGATGTAACAACTAATCGTTGGGTTATTATTGCCGAAGGCAGGCAGAAACGCCCACAGGATATAAAGGCTGATGATGCTACATCCAAGAAGATTTGTGTCTTTTGCCCGGGGTTTGAGAAGCTTCCAGGCGAGGAGCTTTACAGGATTGGTAAGGGTGCTGCTTATGAGCCCGGCTGGGACGTACGTGTTATCAAAAACAAGTATCCGATTACCGATTTCCATGAGGTTATCATCCATTCTCCTGATGATGAGCGAGATATCGACCGGCTGCCACTCGAGCAAACTTATAAGATACTTCTAACTTTCCGGGAGCGTTTCAATGCGAACCGTGATAATGGGCACGTTTTAATATTTAACAATGTAGGTGAGCAGGCCGGGGCGAGCTTGCGGCACCCACATTCACAGCTTGTAGTGGTTCCTAAGCAAATCGGGATCGATGCTTTGGCGCTTGAGCCAATTCAGAACATAGTTTACGATAATAAGCATTTCGTGACCTATTGCCCGGATTTCTCCCAGTGGCCATTCGAGCTTTGGATCGCCCCTAAGAAGCGCCAGCAATACTTCGGTGAGATTGATTCAGAAGCTCTGCAAGATCTGGCAAAAGTGCTTCAAGATGCTTTGCGGCGTGTAGTCTCCCATCTTTCAAGTGGTGAGCATTATCACCCGGGTATGCCTATGGTTAAGTTTAAAGACGGCCCAGCTTATAATTTCTTTATTCATTTTGGGGTGGATTGGTATATTAGGATCATTCCAAGGCTCATTCACAGGGCCGGTTTTGAGCTTGGTACAGGACTTCAGGTAAACATTGTTGATCCGGCAGATGCTGCCCAAATATATTCCGAGGAGATTGAAGGGTGAAGGTAAATGAATCTATTTTCCGCGACTACGATATTCGCGGCATAGTGGGACGTGATTTGGACGAGCAATTCGCCGAGGTTTTTGGTAAGGCTTTTGGTACATATTTAATAAGGAGGGGTACAGGCGAGGTTATTGTCGGATATGACGCTCGTGAGAGCAGTCCAAGCTATTGGGAGAATTGCATTACCGGTTTGTTGTCGTGCGGTGTAAATGTTATTCGGGTCGGCATGATCACTTCGCCGATGATGTATTGGGCACGAAAGTTTTATAAGCAAAGCTTTTCTGCGAATAAGCAAAGCTTTTCTGCGAATAAGCAAAGCTTTTCTGCGAATAAGCAAAGCTTTTCTGCGAATAAGAACCTGAGCTTCGCTCAGAACCTTGATTCTCGCTCCGCTCGAATTAAGCAAAGCTTGCGGTCCTCGTCCTTCGACAAGTCTTCGACCGTGAGGCTCAGACCGAATCGGCTCAGGACTGCGGGCCTAGAAATAGACGGTCAAGATATTGGAGGTCTAATTATAACTGCCTCCCATAACCCGCCGGAGTTCAACGGATTTAAGCCTGCTATCGGAACGGGAGCTATGTTTGGCAAAGGAATTCAGGATTTAAAAGGTTTGATGATCTCTGAGGACTTTGTTTCAGGTAGCGGTAAAGTAACAGACCGAGAAATTTTCAAAGATTATTTGCAAGATATTTGCTCGAAGATAAAAATTACCCGACCTATTTCTGTTGTTGTTGACTGCGGAAACTCGACAGCGGGTCCTTATGCACCAAAAGTGCTTGAAGCCCTTGGAGTTTCAGTTAAGGAGCTTTTTTGTGATGTCGACCCTAAATTTCCAAACCATCCACCGGATCCGGAAAACCCTGCAGCGTATCCTGCGATTGTCAATTTGATGAGGGGCGGGGAATATGACATGGGACTTTTGTTTGACGGAGATGCCGACAGATTGGGAGCAGTTGACAGTGGTGGAAATATTGTTCGCGGTGATCAAATAACAGCCCTTTGCGCGAGAAAAGTTTTAAAAGATAAACCGGGCGCTAAAATTTTATTTGAAGTTCAGTGCAGTAAAAGTGCAACAGACGATGTAGAAAAAAATGGTGGAAAGAGTGTTTTGATTCGGGTCGGTCATTCGTATATCGAACAAGCTCTTATTTCAGAAAAGGCTGAACTGGCAGGCGAAACGTCGGGCCACGTTTTTTTTGCGGACAGATGGTATGGGTTTGACGATGCAATTTATGCCGCCGCAAGACTTGTCGAATATATCAGTGAAACCGGTAAAACTTTAAGCGAACTTGTTGGTTCTCTTCCAAAATATATTTCTGTTCCAAAAACAAGAATTACTGCACCGGACGAGCGAAAATTTGCAATTGTTGAAGAGCTTAAAAAATATTTTTTGGAAAATGAAATTTTTGAAAAAATTGGATCACCGAAACTTTTGGATATAGACGGAGTAAGACTTGAATGGGAAGACGGATGGGTGGTAGTCCGGGCTTCTAACACGCAAAGCGCGCTTACTTTGCGGGCAGAAGCCACGACAGAAAAAAGACTTGACGAGTTGAAAGGTGTTGTAGAAGACGCGCTTGAGAAGTACAAAAGTGAAGGAATTAATCTGGAATGGGGAAGGACAGATTAGTGCATAGTGCATAGTGCATAGTGCATAGTGATAAGTGGCCTCGAAAGCTCAAATAAAACCCGAAATCTGTAGGTGTTTTTTTACTCAATACGATATTAGCGACTGTTTAACATTTTTATTACATCGTCATGCAAAATGCCGTTAGTGGCAACTGCTTCTTGTGACGTTATTGAAAACTTTCCGGAAAAATCTGTAAATTTTCCACCGGCTTCTTCTGTTAGAATTGCCGGCGCCGCGATGTCCCAAATTTGATCGCGGGCTTCCAACATCATTTCTATTTTCCCCTGAATCAACAGGTGATAACCCAAAGTTTCTGCATATCCTCTTGCTGCATAAACAGTTTTTTCCAACTTCAAAAAACCTTTCATCTTGCCCTTTTTGTCGAAATATTCGATTGAACTATGGCACATGTATGCCGATTTCAGGTTCGAAATTTTAGAAACCTTGCACTTTTTACCGTTAAGATACGTGCCCTTACCTTTTTCGGCTATTGCGATTTCACCTGTTGAGGGCATATAAGAAATGCCCAGAATAGGCTTACCCCCTTTAAGAAGAGCCAGAAGAGTTGCCCAATATGGAATGCTTCTAATAAATTGTTTGGTGCCATCAACCGGGTCGATTGTCCATTGAAAAGCTGAATTTGGATTTACATTATCCAATTCTTCGCCGATTATGCCATGGCCTGGAAAATTTTTGGTGATAATTTGTCTGATGAGCCTTTCTGCTTCGATGTCAGCTTTTGTAACGGGGCTATTATCGCCCTTGTAACGGACGTTTTTGGATTTTCCGTAGTAAGTCTTGGCCAAATCACCTGCGGCACGAGCTGCGTCGATGGCAACGTCAATCATTGAGAGAAGTATAATGTCGAACAGGGAATAATTTCAATATGGTACATATTCCTTGCTATCGCGAATTATATGTTGCAATGATTAAACTTGAAAGTAGTTTCTAAGTTTGTTTTGGTTGTCGATGAACTTTGACTCCAAATAGGTAATATGGTTTGCAATATCAAAATTGTGTTTTAGGAAATCAATTTCATCTTTGCAGGGATAAGGTGTAACTAGAACACTTTTCTGCAGACTGTAAAAACCTATACTTTTTGCCTTTCGGCGGAAAATATCTCGGGCTTTCTTTTTACCCTCTGGAATGTCGAAGATAACCACCCGCCAAATTCCGTCCCAAGTTTTGGATTTTTGCAACTGCATTTTCTCAATCTGATAAGTTAGAGCTTTTTGTTTGCCTGCGTCAGTTAAGGTAATTGTCACCTTTCCATCAGAATCTTCGTGTACTGAAATTAAATCTTGTTTCTCTAAATTCCGGAAAATGCGCTTTACTTTTTTGTGTTTTTCATCTTCCGAAAAGATTTTAAGTATGTATCCGAATGAGGGAAAGATTAAGAGAGTTCCTACTAATGCACTTGAGGCCAGGGTTGCGAAAACGGTTTTTGTTAAGTTGGATTCGGTAATTTTTTCCAGCTTCATCAGTTATGAGTATAACATGAGAGGACACATTATTCGCTATCGCGGAATATATGTTCTAGAAATCTGCATCATTTTCCTTACGATGCTGTGAATCTTTGCGAGTTTTTGCGGAGTGTCCTTGTGAGTGAGATTTTCTAAAAATGGTTGAAGCAATTCTCTTATTACCCGGGGTTGTTCCTAACCCATGGTTTAGGTTGCCATCGTTTTTCCCCATTCCGATTTACTGATTTATGTCTGCCTCTTGAAAGTCCGATATTCCTTGCATTTTCAATAAACTTCCGAGGGCTAAGAGCCCTCTGTTTTCACCCATCACATCATTCGGCTCCGAATATAAGATTGATTGCCGTAATTTGGAGAAAAGGTGCTGTAACAGGCAGAAATTACTAACTTAATTTTTCAATCTCAGACTTGTGTTTTATCGGATGCAGAAAGAAGAAGTTGGTTTCTTTTGTACTGTCAGTCATTTGCGAAAATTTCTTTAGCCTTTTGTTTTTTGCAATGAAACACAGATAGCCGGCACTTTTTAGAAAATCAATAATTTCATTGGGATGGTAATTAAACTTTGCAGACCACTTTCTAAGCATTTCGGCTAGTATTATTGGTCTGTTGTTTAAAATAGTTTTCTTTGCACCTTTAAAAACCAAAAGTTCAGAGCCTTCTGTGTCGCATTTTATAAAATCAACCTTGAGTTTTTTTGCTTTTACAAACTCATCGAGCTGCATTATTTTACAAACAACTTTTTGGGCACCCTTGTCCTCCTGGATGTTTGCCATAGAAGCACTTCCTGATTGCGTCTTTCTCAGGTAAAAAACCTTCTGACCTTTGGAGTCTGCAAATCCCAAATTGTAGGGTTTTATGTTGTTGGCACTATTTAATTTGATATTTAATTTTAGATAGTCGAAAGTTTTTTTAATCGGCTCGAAAGCAAATATTTTGGCATTTTTGAGCCTTTTTGCGATCATAAGGGAGTACCAGCCGATGTTTGCTCCGATGTCAAAGACGGTAGTTGTGTCTTTTGCCAGTTGTAATATCATTTCGGTTTCGCTTTTTTCATAGGAGCCGAAATTTAAGATTTCTACCGGTGCAAGTCTGCGATCCACCTCATCGATTATTAGTTTTATTTCTTCTGAGGTTGTCACAATTACCGTGGAGGTGGAAATTTCAATCCTTTCGATATCGGTGTTTTTAATAAACTTTGAGTATGCAAAAAGCTGTTTGTGCAGCTCAAACATTTTTTCAATATAGACATCTTTTGGAATTTTTTTATCCAAATAGGCTTTTTTTAAATCACCAAGAGTCATGTAAAACTTAAAACTGTCCGCCTAAATCCGTTTTCTATAGTGTGTTTTGTAAACCAGCCCAGTCTTTCTATTTTTGCAGTATCCGGACAGCTCCTTTCAATACTGCTTGGCAGGTAGCCCGTTTTTTGATCATTTGGTTTGAAAATTATTTTTAGCTTTTTTTCGGGGAAAATTTTTACTAATCTTTGTGCAAGCTCTTTTATTGTGACCTCTTCTTTTTTGTTGCCTACATTGTAGGCCTCACCTGAATTACCCTTCAAAAGTACAGTCAAAAGTCCTTCTGTCGCATCGGAAAGATAACAAAATGAGCGTTTTGCCCTTCCCTGACTGTTAATTACAATATTTTTGCCTTCTATAATGTCTTTTGTGAAATCAGCGAATACCCTGCCGTCTTCAAGATCCAGGCCAGGTCCATATGTGTGGAATAAGCGTGCTATTTTTGAGGGAACAGCATATTGTTTTAAATAAGAAATACACATTGATTCTCCAAGCCTTTTACTTTCCCCATAGCACGACCTTATATTTATTGGGTCTATACGACCGCAGTCTGTTTCCTTGGTTGGAAATTGGTTTTTGTCCAGAAAACCATATATTTCTCCACTGCTGAGAAACAAAAACCCTTCTGCCTTTTTTGTGCGAGCAATTTCCAACAAATTTTTTGTACCAATGACGTTTGGAAGCAATGTACTAACCGGGTCAATTGCAAAATACTTAGGACTAGCATGACTTGCGGCGTGGATGATGTAGTTTATTCCACCAGCTATCTTTATAGGATAAATAACATTTTGTTCCTTTAATACAAAATCCGCCCTTTTTCTATAGGAAACAAATCTTTTTTGCGCCTTTTTCTCATCTCTAACCTGCGCAATCACTTTTATTTTTAAATTCGCGGTCTCGTTTAAATACAGAAAAAATTCTGTCAGATATCCTCCTATCATTCCGCCTGCTCCGGAAATCAGAATAGTTTTTTTTGCGAATTTTTTGATGTTTAATTGGGAGTTTGCAATCTTATGGAAGTCCTCATTTAGTACGGGATTTCTCATTAAAGGTTGATTTTTTCTTCAATAAAACCCTGAGGTCTATTTAAGGATTGGATATAAATTTTTCTTATATATTCACCAATAATTCCAATGGAAAACATTTGAACACCGGCAAAAAAAGTTACTATTGTTGCAAGCATTGTGAATCCTTGGGGTGCTTTATTTGGAAATGCAAATTTAGTTATTACTATAATTATTGTGAGCAGAAAGCCTGTTGTTGAAAACAGCAGACCGATTATTAAAGTAAGTCTAATGGGAACTACGGTGGTTGAAAGGAGACCGTTAATTGCATATGTAATGAGGTGAAAAAAATTTGCATTTGATTTTCCTCTCATTCTTTTGCCACGAACATAAGGGATCGCTCTTTGCTTGTAACCAATGTGAGCAATGACTCCTCTTAGGTAGATATCATCTTCTTTGTATTTTCCTATTGCATCCAGAACTCTTCTGGACATGATCCTAAATTCACCGGCATTTTGGGGTATATCGATTTCCGACAAAGTTGTGATCAGTTTGTAATAAATTTGTCTGAGGTATCGCATTATTAAAAATTCCTTTCTCAAAGTAACTTTTCCGTACACAACGTCGAATCCATTTTCCCACCACTTGATGAATTGTGGAATAAGTTCCGGCGGGTCTTGCAGATCAGCCTGTATTAAAATTGCAGCATCACCCCGGGCCTGCGAAAGACCAAAATAAATAGATCTGTTTACTCCGATATTTCTTGAAAACCTAACGGCTTTTAAATTTTTATAATTTTTAGCGAGGTCTTTTAGTAGTGAAAAAGTTTTATCTTCCGAGCAATTGTCTGTATAGACGAACTCAAAATTATATTTAGTTCGAAAGGGTTTGGTGATTTTTAATATGGTTTTAAAGTGGAGAGTAATATTCTCTTCTTCGTTGTAACACGGAGTTACTATTGAAATAAGCTTTTTGTTTTTCATAGGCTATATTGCTGCCTATTATTACCCGAATATAATTATTTATTCAACTACAAGAGGGAAGTCCCTATACCGTGGAGGTGCTACTGCTTTGCTGCTGACCAAGAAGCCAGAGTACCGCTTCTTTTTTATACCTTCGGTCGCCGCGGGAGTTAATTCGGATTGCCGGAAGCTTTCCCCGCTTGCCCCAGCGTTTGACTGTTAATGGGGCAACTCGCAGTATCTTTGCGACTTCTTTTACTGTTAATAATTCGGGCCAATCGTCTCCAAGAGCCATGAGATAGTGATTAGTGTGCAGTGTCTAGTGCTTAGTAAGTATTAGCAGTGAAGGTATCTTTCTACAAACTAAGTAATTTACTTTCGAACTTATATATAACACACAATAAAAAAACCGGTCAAGAGGGGAAAAAGGCAGGAAGTTGAAAATTGACAGTTGAAAGTTGAGAATTAAATTAAGTAATGAATAATTCTGAGTACAAGAAGGAACTTCTTGAAAGATTTTTGAGGTTTTCGGTGGATATAATAGTGCTAGCATCAAAATTACCTCGAACGCCAGCCGGATTTGCGATAGCAAGTCAAGTCATTCGCTCAGCCTGTTCGATAGGAGCTAATTGTGAAGAAGCTCAAGATGCGATATCAGCAAAAGAATTTTTGCACTCACTCAATATAAGTTTAAAAGAAACAAGAGAAACAAGGTACTGGCTAAGAGTAATTAGCGAGTCCAGACTATTAGGGACAGAAGTAGTCGAAAAACAGCTTAACGAATGTAATCAGATTGTCGCAATTTTGACTACTTCCGTTAAGTCTCTTAAAAAGAGAGCTAAATAACTTTCAATTTTCCACTTTCAACTCTCAACTTATTTAAGCTCTACTTTTGCACCAGCGGTTTCCAACTTAGTTTTGGCTTCGTTTGCTGTCTCCTTGTTCACACCCTCGAGTACTTGTTTTGGTGGAGCGTCAACTAAATCTTTTGCCTCTTTAAGACCTAGGGTTGGTACAAGTTCCCGGACTGCTTTGATTACCGAAATTTTATTCGCGCCGGAATCTGTAAGCATAACATTGAATGTTGTTTGTTCACTTGCACCTTCGTCACCGCCTCCTGCTGCTGCCGGAGCTGCTCCTGCTGCCATCATGGGAGCTGCTGCCGATACACCAAATTTTTCCTCAAGAGCTTTTACGAGTTGTGAAAGTTCTAAAACGGAAAGCTTTTCTATCTGTTCGATGAGCTTTTCTAGATTAGCGCTGATTTTAACTGATTTAGCTGATTCTTCTTTAACCTTCGGTTCTTCTGGCTCGTTTGTTTCTTCTGTTGCTTTTTGATTTTGATCCTCCTGCGCTTTTGCTTCGGAGGACGAGTCGTCTGCCATTTTTTTATCACACTCCTTTCTTTGAAAGCTGATCCAGTATTGATACTAAATTTCTAATGTTGGCAGAAAGAACCGAAACAAAACCGTAAATTGGCGAGGACAGTCCACCGACAAGTTTTGCCTGAAGTTCATTTCGTGACGGAATTCTGGAGAGGGCTTCGACACCTGCCATGTCCATGAAATCCGATCCGAAAAATCCGAATTTGAATTTTGGTACGCCAAGAATTTTTGCCACTTCGGCAACGACTTTGACAGGAGCAACTTCGTCGTCGTAGGCAAATATAGTTGCTGTCGGGCCAGTTAGCAAGTCTGCGGTCGATTGTCTACTGTCTACAGCTGTAGTTGGTAGTCTGTAGTCTGTAGACTCCAATGCGCGTTTCATTAGGGTGTTTTTGGTAACCAATATTTCGCCACCTGCGTCTTTGACCTTTGCCCTAAGATCTGAAATTTGGTTGACGGTTAAACCGTGATAGTTTGCAAAAACCAAGGTTTTACTTTTGGCGACTTTTTCGCCCAGAGACTTTACGGTTTCTTCTTTAATTTCGCGAGCTGTTATAGTTTTTTTCTTTTTCATAATAAGTTGATTAAGTAATTAAGTTAATTTGTTAATTAAGTTTATTAAGGGCCAAAGATGAAAAAAGCGTGAATCCTCACGCTCAGGAGAAAGAAAGTTTTTCGCTCCTGCGCAGTCTTTTTTAAAATTAAGTTCTTTCGAACGGCTACGGTCTTTGGATTATGAGAAATATATCAATTTTTAGGAAGCCGTGTCAAGGATTCGCTAATTATTTAATTTTATATCAGCAGGTCGTCCTTCGACAAGCTCAGGGCGCTCCTCTGATATTTTTTTTCGAGATACTCAAAAAAATAAAAAAGCCCCGGAAGCTAGCCTTGAAGGCAGATTGCTTTTTGGAGCTTTTTTAGTTTAATAATCCTTTGTTACTACTCAGCCTTGTTTTCCTCTTCCTTTTCTTCCTCGTCTTTGTCTTCTTCGTCGTCGCCGTTTCCGTCTGTTGCCGTTGTGTCGTCATCGATCATTATTTTTTCACCCCCTTTTTGATTTAAGGATCAACCTGTGGTTTTCTCCTTGCAAATTTTTAGCGCCTTTTCCCGTCAAAAAGAACATAAAGATTGAGCAGTGGGGATACAGGCATGGGAAAGGTAACAAAAGAAGATATTGGTTGTCAAGAGTCAGAAGAAAAACTATTTTTGAATCGTGGAAACGTCCAATTTGATTGGGGGGCTCATAGTGGATTTGAGGGTGATTTTTTGAATTTTTGTAGGGCCGATTGCAAAGATTAAGGTCTTAAGATTTTCTTCGATCTGAGCTGGTTTAAAAGAAAGTTTGCCGATTTTTGTGTGGATGATTGGCGCGGTTGGATCTGTTCGCAGATCCATTCCGCTACTCTCTTTTGAACTCTCGATGACTTTTGTCGGTGTTTCTGTAATTGTTTGGTTTTTGGGATTTGGCATCATTCCGGCGGGTCCCAGAATTTTGGCGACTTTTGCCAGTTGCGGCATATATTTTGGAGCGGCGATAACAAGATCGAAATCTCTTTTTGGTTTAAGTCTTCCCGATTCAATATGTTCGATTGTTTTTTCGTCGGCCCAGATAATGTTTTTTGAGTCGTCTGTTTTTTTGTCGCCAAAGACTAGATATTTTTTCTCTTTTGCTTTTGCTTCAACTGCGTGAGGAAAGGTTACATTAGCCTTTATATTTTTATCTGTCACGTTGATGTGGAGTTCAACTGTCGGATCGAATTTTGTGAAGGAAGTTTTATATAAAAGATCGATCGCGTCCGATAAGGAGTAGTTCTGATTTTTATCAATAGATTTTGTGGCTTTTAGGTAATTCATGCCCATGTGATGGGTGGATATTTTTTTAACTTTTTGGGATTTTTTGGGTTGCGATTTTACTTCCTTTGCAGCAGGAGACTGTTGAGCAGATTTTTGTTGTTCGCCTGTTGTGGCTGTTTGTTCGGTTTGAGGTTTTTCTGTTTCTGGCTCAGGGGGAATGCCAGCCGGTTTTTCGGCCCGCTTTTTAGTTTTTACTTTATCCTGGTCGCTTGATAAATCAATGACCTTAATTCTGGTAGTTCCCATGATAATTAATTTTTAATTTACAATTTTAAATTTACAAAAATCCCGTTTTCTATCGAAAAACAATTTACAATTTTTTAATTTTTAAACATTTAATCATTGAAAATTCAATGAAAATTGAAAATTAAGAATTGAAAATTACTCTGTTATCTCTACACCCATGCTTCTTGCCGTGCCCTGGACAATTTTTATTGCGGCTTCAAGATCTTTAGTATTGAGGTCGGGCATTTTGTCTTCTGCGATTTTTTGCGCTTGGGCACGGGTTAATTTACTGACAAATTGTTTACCTGGTGTTTGAGAACCTTTTTCCAGATTAAGAGTTTTTTTAATCATTTCTGCAACCGGCGGTTTTTTGACGATGAATGAAAAAGTCCGGTCTTCGAAAACGGTAATTATTACCGGAACAACGTTGCCTTTTGTGTCGGCAGTTCTTTCATTGAAAGCTTTGACAAAGTCCATTATGGGCAAGCCGTGAGGACCAAGAGCTGTTCCTACGGGTGGCGCGGCCGTTGCTTCGCCGGCTTTGATCGTCAGTTTGATGAATGTCTTAATCTTTTTAGCCATGTCTATCTATATGCTAAGTTTTATTGAGCGGGGTCTTGCGGAGTAGTTGGTTTTTGAATAGCAGTCTTATTTGCTAATTTGAGAGACTGCCTAAGCGTTTGGGCTGTAAACATTGCTTCAGTCCAAGAACCTTCGCCCTCTGCTACTATAATTTGAGCTCCCTTATCTCCGGAGGCAAGAACCTTCCACGTGTAAGGTGGTTTCTCCTGGCATTGGTAATTTATACTAACCAATCGCTCTGCTTGTCCGCTCATTATTGGACAGTTGAAGTATTTTATATATTTCCGGACAAAAACGCAAGAAAACTTATTTTTCCAGCTCGTCGTAGATTTTTTTGGAAAATTGGGCGATTTCTTCCGGTGTGTTTCCAGGGTGCTGGGTGTCTGTTAAAAAGACGAATATATAATCTGCTTTTTTACCATATACAATTCCTGCATCGTGTCTGACAAAGTCAAGTTCACCGGTTTTGTGGGCAACCTTTACGTTTTTTGGCAGGTATTTTGGTATACGATCGTTTATTTGCTGGGAGAGAAGGAGATTTTCCATTTGGTTTGAGTGTTCTTTGGAAACTGCAGTATCTCTGTAAATTCTTTCCAACAATTCTGAGGCAGATTTTGCTGTTACGTGCGGATCTTCCTGTGCAAGATCAAATCCTGTCAATCCTTCGTTTGTCATGATATTGTCTATTTTCCCCCAACCAATAGTTTCTGCAAGCGCGATTGCGGCTTCATTGTCTGAGACGGTAATCATCGCGTTTAGAGCATTTTGGACATTTGTATTTCCAATGGGCTGGTCAAACGTCATGCTTGCCTGATTTATCTGGTCGAAAACCGCCCACATGACGGCAAGTTTATAGAGGCTCGCCGAGGATATGGATTGGTTTTCATTCCAAAAGTATGTTTTATTATTTTTTAAATTTTTAATTGCTATTGCCCAAGTTGCTTCTTTTGCCTGCGCCTCCTTATTTATAAGGTCCTGCAGGTTATCTTCCGGAGTAAAGGTTTTTGTGAAGACGTTTTTAGAACCGATGAAAAAATTGTCCTTTGCGGTTTTGGTCTTTGGTGGGTTTTTGAGATATAAGGCAATTGTAAACAGGCCGAGGATTATCAGGATTATTTTTACGAACTTGGGCACGGTTTAAAGCTTGGCAACTTGCAGAAAGTCTAACTCCACCGGCGTCTCGCGGCCGAAGATACTTACCATAACTTTGAGCTTGCCGCGCTCTTCGTCGATTTCGGAGATGGAACCCAAAAATTCACTGAAGGGTCCATCTGTAATTTTGACTGCTTCGCCGGGAGAAAAAGTTGTTTTAAACTTTGGTGCTTCCATTGCCATGAATCTTTTGATTCCGGTGACTTCTTCTTCAGGAAGCGGGGTTGGTTTGTTGGCGTTTCCGACGAAACTTGTGATACCCGGGGTAGTTCTTACGGCGAGCCAGGTGTTGTCGTCCAGAATCATGCGGATAAGAATATAACCCGGGAAAATTTTTTCCTTGACAGTAGATTTTTTGCCTTCCTTAATCTCTATTTTTTCCTGGGTGGGTACTAATATATCGAAAATTTTATCCTGGAGTTTTTGTGACTCTATTCTTTGCTTTAAGGTTGCTGCGACTTTTGCTTCATGGCCGGAATAGGTGTGGACAACATACCAATGTGCTTGCCCGCCAGCGGCTGGTGCCGCAGGCCCTGTCAGGCGGGCGCCCTTAATGTCTTTTTGAGGAGTTTGGGTGATTGTTGTTTCTGCCGGTTTTTCCTCAGATTTTTCTTCTCCTTTTTCTTCCTCGGGTGGGTTTGAATTTTGTTGTGGTTCTGAAGGTTTCTCTGTGGGTTCAGGTTCTGGTGCCGGCAATTTTGGTTCCTCCTGAGTAGCAGATGATGTGTCATTGCGAGTCCCGAGAGAATTGAGGGATGTGGCAATCTTTTTTTGGTTTTGAGATTGCTTCGTCGCTTCGCTCCTCGCAATGACGGGTGTGGGGTTCGCAATGACAGGTGAAGAAGGAGTCTCATCAGGTTTATCCTGAGATTTATCGAAGGACTCTTCTGAAACAATTGTAGCTTTCTGATTTGTGTCGTCTGTCATTTGATGAATCTTTCGGCAATTTTAGTAAATAATGCGTCTAATCCTGTGATGTATGCCCCGGTAAGCACAGAGACAAGAAGGACAATTATTGTAAGCCTTATTGTTTCTGTTCTTGTCGGCCAAACAACTTTTGCCAGTTCTGCTCTTGATTCCAAAAAATACGCGATCGGATTAAATGCCACTAAGCAATCCTCCTTTGCCAACTAAAGGCTGTTTCGTATAGTACCATAACTGATTCCAGACGGTCAAAACGGCGAGCATGTGACTCGACTGCAGGTCTAAGTGGTGGTAGAATTTAGCTTATGGCCAATTCAGTTAAAGGGGTGCGTAAGGCGGTTATACCTGCAGCGGGGTTTGGTACAAGGTTTTTGCCGGCTACCAAAGCTCAGCCAAAAGAAATGTTGCCAATTGTCGATAAACCGATCATTCAATACGTGGTCGAGGGTGCGGTTGAAGCCGGAATTGAGCAGATAATTATGGTTACCGGTTGGCACAAGCGGGCAATCGAAGATCACTTTGATAAACATTTTGAGCTTGAAGCAAGACTCGAGAAAGACGGCAAAACAGAACTTTTGGAGCAAATCAGAAAAATTTCAGAGCTTGCGAATTTCGTTTATGTCCGGCAAAAAGAGGCGCTTGGGAATGGCCATGCGGTTTTAACGGCACGCGAAATTGTGGGAGACGAGCCGTTTCTCGTTATGTGGGGAGATGAGTTTTTTCAGGCAGACCCTTGTGCGCCGGCGCAACTAATTTCCGCCTACGAAAAATACGGGAAGTGTGCAATTGCCGGTGTAAGGATACCAAAAGAAGATGTACACAAGTACGGGATTGCCGACGTTTCGCCTGTTGAGGAGAATATTTTTAAAATAAACAAGATTTTTGAAAAGCCAGAACCCGCTGAGGCTCCTTCGGATTTAGCAACACACGGCAGTTACTTATTCACGCCGGATATATTTGAGATTTTAGAAAACCTGAAACCTGCCAAAAGCGGGGAGATTTGGCTTGCTGATGCTATAGATCAGTTGATTGCAAAAAGAGACGTATATGCAGTCGAACTGGTGGGGGCGAAATATTATGATTGCGGCGACAAAGTTTCTTATTTAAAAGCCGTTATTGATCACGGTTTATCTCATCCGGATACTGCCAGTGAACTTCGAGAGTACCTCAAGGGCTTGGATTTGTAGATTAGGTTCTAGATCTTAGACTGTAGATTTTTGGACAGCGGGTTTAGAGAAGTCTATAATCTATCATCTAACGTCTAATGAGACACTTGGCCATATTTGACTTGGAAGCCGCGAAATTAATTTTTTCCGGCAAAAAGAAGATAGAGGGAAGATTTTCTA
>MFAZ01000024.1:17864-27828 GCA_001776335.1 Candidatus Curtissbacteria bacterium RIFCSPHIGHO2_01_FULL_41_11
CAGGTGATGTTGTTTTGATGAAAGTCTCCGGCGAAAAAATAGTCGGCCAGTTTTTGGTTGACCGAGTGCTTTCTTTTGATCATCCCAGGCGGGAGGAATTTGAATATTTGAAAAAGAAATACGGGCGTGATCTTTTAATGCCTGCGGTTTTTTGGCTGGAACACGAAAAAGTGAATTATATAACCCTGATGTTTATAAGGTCAGTTAACAAATTTTTAGTTCCTCCGGAAATCCCCAAACGTGACCTCAGGCCGTGGGTCGTTTTGGAAGAAAAAATATCCTAAATATCCTATTTTTGATAGTGGATTCTGTTTTTTTTGACGCCGATTTCTTGCAGTTTATTGAATTCTTTTTTTGAGGATATAACGACTTTGTCTGCCTGGGCAATCAAAAGCTTTTCCAGAAAATCGGCGACGGGAGGGTTTTCGAAACGCTGAATCCAAACGAACTTTTTGCCCATTAAGCGTGCCAGAACAACTGCCAGCATTTGCTGCGATTTTGGTTTTTCGACAATTACAAAATCCATTCCTTTTTTGTTTTTAATTTTTTTGTAAGTTTTAATAAAAGAAGAATTTACCCTGATGTTTAGAAGGTTTGGCTGAAGTTTAAAGGACGGAAGGTGTTTTTTTACATTGGACACTTTTTCGACAATTGATTTTTACCTACAATTGACGCTTCAAGACTACTTTCAATCTGAGTGCATTTTTACACTTTAAGCAGTTTGTGACAATAGATCAAAACGTGATCAAAGAATAGCAAAATTGAAAGCTGCTCTTCTTAACTTGAGGTTGATGGAAGCAAGCAGTAAACTGGAACTAGACCTTGTTTTTAGGGGGTGAATTTTTTGTCGGTTGAAGAAGATTATCTATCACTCTTAACGGATCTTATAAAAAAACAGATGGTAATGCTCGGGCCTGGAGTTGCTATTTCCAAGGCGAGAAAAGTTTCTAGCCTTACAGTTTCCCAGGAAGGGCAAGTGACTGCTATTGCGGGGGATCCGCAGGCAGCCCTCGACCAACTTGCCCGTGAGTACATGAATCTTTCCGGTCAGATTGCCCAGGCGACTCTGGCGAGTTTGCTTGAAAAGTACCCAAACATTAAAGGGATTGCCAGCGGTAGTAAATAAATGGAGTTAACTTTAGGTTTAGCAATCATTACTGTTTGTGGAACGGTAGCCGGTATAGCTGGCTATTTTCTGATGAGGCGAAAGTTCGAGCGTGAGCTCGAGCTTAACCGCAAAAAACAGGAAGAACTTGCTCAAAAAGCCTACGAGATGGCTGTTTTGAAGGAGATAGGGGATAGAATTGGTTATTCTTTGGATGCGCAAAAAATAGTCGAAATTATCACCAGGTCGTTGGGGCAGCTGTTTTCATTTTCAACGGCCTCCAGCATGATTTTTGATGGGGAGTATGACAAGATTATATTTGAGTGCAATGTGCGTGAAACGGTTAGTCCTCAGTTTATTGCAGACGTCAAGGTTAAAATGCTTGCGGCTTTTTCAGAGATGTTACAGGAGCCTCTTGTGGATATCGACGTGGACGAAAGTGTTGTTGGGGAGCTGGTTGACGAAAACGACAAATATCCTATTGCTTCGTTTTTCAATTTGCCGATTGTAATTTCCGGAAGGGCTGTCGGTATTATTAACGTTGCTTCAAAAATACCCGGAGTTTACGAGAGTGAAGAGACAGAGGTGTTGTATAGGATTGCCTCTCAGGCCTCACAAGCAGTTTCGAAGCTACAGGAAGTTTTGGAGAATGAGAAAAGCAGATTATCGCAAGCTGTTGAATCTTTGTCAGACGGTCTTTTGATGGTTAATTCTAAATATCAGCTTATTCTTGCCAACCGACGCCTTTCACATCTATTGGGAATTATTGAAAATCCAAAAATATTTGATATTGTCAATGCACTTTCCGGAAGTTTTGATCTTAGGACAAAAATGGAAGAAGCATATGCCAGGGAAGGAACGCTACCTCCTTTAGAAGTTGCTATTCGCGATAAAGTATTTCAGGTTTTTGTTTCTCGTGTTTCGGACAAAAAGAGCGGTAAGCAAAGCTTGCGGTCCTCGTCCCTCGACCCTTCGGCATCGCTCAGGGCGGACACACTCGAGACTGCGGGCCTAAAGCCTGTCGCCATAGTAGTTTTATTTCATGACATCACCGACGCCAAGAACCTTGAAAGGTTAAGGCAGGATTTCACGGCAATGATGGTTCATGAACTGAGAGCTCCGCTTACTTCTATTAAGTCTTCCGTTGCGATGATAAATCCTGCCGATCCGGCAAAAATGCCACCTGCTGTGGTTGGTAAATATCTTAAAACCATAGATTCAACTTCCCAGACAATGCTGGAGCTTGTTAACGATCTTTTGGACGTTGCTAAGCTGGAAGCGGGAAAATTCGATATTATTTGTGACAGTGGGGATATTGCCGAAGTTATTAGTGATAGAGTAGAAGGTTTCAGGCCGATTGCAATTGAAAAGCATATTGAGATTAATGCAGTCATAGAACCAGGCTTACCGCGTGCATGGTTTGATAAAGTAAGAATAAAGCAGGTTCTTAACAACTTGCTTTCTAATGCAATTAAATATTCAGATTCGGGAGAGGTTACGGTGGGTGCCAAAAAACAAATTGTCAATGGTGCGCCGATTGACATTTTGGTTTCAGTTAAGGATACTGGAATTGGTATAGAAGAAGACCAGATCGAGAAGCTGTTTTCCCGATTCGGCCAACTCGAATCCGGCAGGAGGAATGCGGGACTCAAGAGTTCCGGGCTGGGCCTTTT
Organism: Candidatus Curtissbacteria bacterium RIFCSPHIGHO2_01_FULL_41_11; assembly: GCA_001776335.1. Classification (GTDB taxonomy): domain Bacteria; phylum Patescibacteriota; class Microgenomatia; order Curtissbacterales; family GWA2-41-24; genus 2-01-FULL-41-11. The sequence goes on from MFAZ01000024.1 coordinate 20,643, forward strand.
TATAACCAAGAAGATAGTTGAGGCTAGCGGAGGCAAAATCTGGGTCGAATCGCAAGGTGCCGGAACTGGTAGTACTTTTAACTTTACCGTACCATTTGCAGAAGCAAGCCATATTGAAGGCACGCATGATATCAAAAGTTTCACCACAGAAAAGGTTGCCCAGGCATGATAAAAGTTCAAGGTTCCCGCCGACGCCAAGGCTTTGGCGGGCAGGCAAAGTTTAAAGTTCAAAGTTTGTAAAATGGCGAAGGTAATAATTGTTGAAGACGACGCAAATCTGGCAAATATCTATCAGCAAAAGATAAGCTCCGGAGGACATCAGGTCACAATCGTTCCAGACAAAGAAGCCGTAGCTCAAATAACAGCTCAGATGCCCAATCTTGTACTTTTGGATATTCTCATGCCGAATATTTCCGGCTTGGATATTCTGCGAGAATTAAAAGCTGATCCTACAACTTCCGCGATTCCAGTTTTACTTTTAACAAACGTCGCAGAAGATGCGAGTATCGCAAAAGGGCTGGAACTTGGGGCTTACGGTTATTTACTCAAATCGGAAACTACACCCGATGCTATTTTATCGCGAGTGACTATGACTCTGGAAGAAAGTGCTCCGCCTACGCCGTAGGAAGGGAGTAATAAAGGGGGTGATTTTTAAATGAAGCTGGATTTAAAAAGGTGTTTTACATCTCATGCATTATTACACAACCTTTTGGGGTTGGGTGTCGGTCTTATTCTGGTAGCTTTGGTTCCATCTTTGGTGTCAAACGCCCTTATGGTGGGAATTTTGGCTGTTGTAGTGGCTGTTGTTTTGGACGCTGTCGTAGTTAAGTAGACAGTGGGATAATTTGTATCTGATTTACAGACTTTTTTAGTCTGATTTGACTTTGTGTAAATTTTTTATGTAGAATAATCACAAGAATTTTATAGACCTCAATTCCCAACATCCACTTTTTAATGCAGTTTTTCCAAAATTTATTTGTGTAATGAATTAAGAAAGGAGTGTGATATATTATGGCTAAAAAATTATTCGTTGGCAGCTTGCCATACGCAACCACATCTGACCAGCTTCGCGAAATTTTCGCAAAAGCCGGAACTGTTGTTGAAGCAAACGTTGTTATGGACAAAATGACAGGCCGGTCTCGTGGATTCGGATTTGTCGAAATGTCAACAGACGAAGAAGCCAAAAAAGCTGTTGATAGTCTTAACGGAACCGAAATTGACGGCAGAAAGATATTTGTTTCTGAAGCTCGTCCCCAGGCACCAAGAGACGGTCAGTAAGCCTTGAATCCTGCAATTGCAGCTTAACTTTGGTGTAGTTTACTGGTAAAACGTAGAGGGCTAACAGTCCTCGTCATGGGCTGCCGGAAGGCAGGTGTTCTGCGAGAGCGAATGTAAAGTGGCGGGCTTTGAAATTAATTTTTAAAGAATTTTAAACTTCGATAATTTTATCTTGTGTTTTGCCTAAAACTTTTGCACGGCCGTTTTTGATCACTACGAGATCTTCGATTCTTACGCCGCCCCAGGGGAAATAAAGTCCGGGTTCAACCGAAAAAACCATATTGTTTTGCAGTGTTGTTTCTCTGGAAGGTCTCAAATACGGCTCTTCGTGGATTTCTAACCCGATGCCGTGACCCAATCCATGGAGAAAATATTTTTCCAGCCTTTCTCCTTTGAAATGATCGTTTGCTGCACGAAATGCCATGTTCGATTTTATTCCGTGTGATATTTTCTTTATTGCTTTTTGCTGGGCATTTTTGACGTGATGGTAGATCTTTTTGTGTTCGGGATTTGCCTTGCCTATAAAAATTGTTCTTGAAAGATCTGCGTGATAGTTTTGATATCTGGCACCAAAATCTAATAATAGTATTTCTCCTTTTGAGATTTTTCTGCTTCCGGTTTTATGATGCGGCCTTCCGGAGTTTGGGCCGGATGCAACTATAGATTCGAATGCCAAGCCTTCGCCCCCAAGACTGTGGATTATGGATAATAGATTGTGGGCGATTTCTGCTTCTGTCTGCCCGACTTTTAGTGTTTTTAAAATTTCTTTGAATGCCTTTTGAGAAATTATTTGTGCCTTTTCAATTTTGTTAATTTCTTCTTCGGTCTTTATAACTCTTAAATTTTCAATGAAGTTTTCAGTGGCTGTGAGTTTTGCTAAAAGTCCTTGTTTTAACTCTTCATATTCTCCAAACAGTAAATTGTTTTTTTCAAATCCGACCTTAGCGCATTTTTGGAGTTTATTAATTGCCAATTTAAGCATCTCGTTCCTTTCCTTTGCGATTGCAATTTGTAGACCATTTTTTCTGACTGCTTTTGCTTCAGATTGATAAAGCCTTGCAGTTATGAAAGCCGGTGCTTTTGCCAGGACGAGATATGCTTCGCGGTCAGCTGACAGCAGGCCTTTGAAACCCGTGAGGTAGTAAATGTTTGTGGGGTTTGTGACAAGGAACCCGTCGAGGCCATTTTTTCTTATTAATTCACGGACTTTTTTCAAATTGTCCATAAGTGTGAATTATATATCATTTGGGTTAAACTGGATTTATGAGCGGTAACGATGGCTGGGTTGAGAGGAGTTCTGCTGGCCGCGGGAGAAATAGTCGTGGGGGTGCCGTAAGTCTTTCCGAACTTTCAGCCCAAAAAACAAGAAGAAATTTTTTGAGAGGAGCTTTGTACACTGTGGGTGGTGCAATTGCGCTTAAGTTTTTAGGCAAAGGTGGTAATGGCCAACAGGCAGAAGGAGCCAAGCTGTCAAGCGGAGTTTCAAGTGTGCAGGTGGATACAATACAAAAAGATTCAAATATAAAATCAGAAGCAGTTTCCGATGCCGAGATATTGCGAAAAGCATACCAATATAGTCACTCTTCCGATTTAGGTGGTGAAATTAATGCCGCAAGAGCGAGGATGAAAAACCTAACGAGTGATGTGTTTGGCAAAGTTGGGAAATTGGAGGGGAAAATCCGGGCGTATGCAAAAGGCCTTCCGCCTGCAGTTTGCGAACTTTTGATAGGGCTTGTTATTCAGGAAAGTTCTGGTGATCCAAAACGCGACTCATATGACGATTCCGGACGGATAGTCGCAAGAGGATTGGTGCAAATTACGGACGATAAAGCGAAGGATTTAAACATTGCCATAACAAACGACGAGTTTGATCCAAGGTACGATGTCGATGTCGTATTGCCAAAAGTTGTAAAGGATTTAGAAAATGCATATTTGCAATTTGGTGACTGGGGGCTCGCAATTTGGCAATGGCATAGAGGTGTTCATGGTTTGCAGGAGCTCGTTCGGACATATATTGCCGATAATTTTGAAGGGGAGGGTGGTGTGAGTAAGAACCAGCTTGCGGGAAAACTTAAACAGTACAATATCGATTCTCATAAAATTCTTAGTTATAAAAAGATTCGCGACAGCTTAAGAAATGATCCGAGGCAAGACAATGATGACGAGTTTCTGTATAACATTGCGACAGCGAGTTTGGAGTACAAAAACCGTAGAGTTTAAAAAGATTTTAGAAATATATTCCATGTCGAATCTTTGACACCCTGAATTTGGGATTCTTCTAACAAACTTCTCAGTTCATTTGTGTCGGTGTCCAAATTATCATCGTTAATATCCGGAAGAGACTGCTCAAGGTCTTCATTTGGCGCACTTTCCGGGGGGCTGGACAAATCCAATGGGAGTGATTTTTGAAGGTCTTTTGCGTAGTCTGCGAAGTCTTTGGCGCCTTCAGGAATTTCTACTATTACGGGTTGATTGAAGTTTGAAAATTTAGCAGAAATTGTCAGCTTAAATTCCATCGGCGTTTCGGGAGCAAGATTTATTTCTCCAATCTGCGAAAGAGAAGAAGGTATAGAAATTTTAATTGGAATATCTATAATACTTTCGGAAATCAGTCCGCTATCTTTGTTTATATTGAGGGTTATTTTTAAACCTTGGATTTTAGCCGTAAACTCTTGAATCTTTTCAAGATCCAGACTGTCTGCGACTTTGTTTTGGTCGCTTGGCTCTACAATATTTATGATGTCAAATATAAATTTTGCGAGTTCATCTTTAGGAGGCTGGATCAACAATTTGTAAACTGCTTTGTCCGAATCTTCGAGTGTGGACCATTTTTTTGAATCATCGATAAACTGATTTATCCTTTCTTGAATTTTTTTAATCAGTTCGGGATCCTTTGTAGGTTTATCAAGATTATCATTTTTGGTATAGAACCACTGGTTGCTGATTCCTTGCGCGCCGGCAAAAGAACCGCCGGGATATTCGGTAATTTTGAAATACAGTATGTTATCTATTTGCCGAACGGATGCAGCAGCAGAAAGCTGTAATCCCTGAGTAGCAATAGTTCCTGATATATCAAATTGAGATCTGGGTATTTTCTGACTTTTAAAATCAACTGGCCCAATAATCGTAATTTTGCCGTTTTTTAGAGGGAAGTTTTGATTGGCTGTTGAGAAGCTGAATTCTGTTTCCACTTGAGTAGATTTTAACTCTGACATGCCGGCTGCGGTTTTTGCAAGAACAATGCGGGGAGTTTTTGGAAGCGGTGTTGTTAAAATGATGCCATCGATTATTTTTTGGGCAGATTTTGGAAGAGGCAGGATTTTGTAATCATTGTAGGCGAGTGCAACTGCACCCCCGCCAAAGAGGGTAAGTATGATCAGGAGCAAGACTGCAGTGATAATTTTTCCGCGCGTCAAGAAAGAATTATTTGTTGGTTGAGATGGTGTCGTGTTTTGAGGAGCCGGCTGAGGTTGATTTTGAGGGAGAGCGGAAGACGGAACAGTTTGCGGTTCCTGAGTGATAGGAGGTGGCGGGTCGACAGGGATTGATTTTTCGCTCACTCTTTTAAGATTAAGGAAGAATGCTGTGGGTGTCAAATAATAGTAAAAGTTATCTAATGTAAAGAATTTAAGATATAATATTTCATGCCTACGGGCGTCGTTCAATGGCAGGACCTCGGTCTCCAAAACCGACGACGAGGGTTCGATTCCTTCCGCCCGTGCAAATTTTAGTACCCTCTTGGGTTCTAAAATTTGCATTGGGATAAGGAACGTACCGCGTCAGCTGTTCGCTATTGTGAAGCACTACTGAAAAAACTATTTCAGTAGTTTGCGAAACAATATTCGGAATTGCAGCAATTCGAAATTCCTTTCACTCATATCATTCTTCCTTCCGCCCCGGCTTAATCTGGATTTTCTACGCAATAATTGTAAGTTGGTCTCGGTGGCGTGTAATTACAAACAGCGCCACTTTTGCCGATTGTTTCATTGTCCTCGGTGTTATCCAAACTTGCCCAAAGTATGAAAGACTTTCTATCCTGGGAAACTATATAGCAGTAAACATCGTCTGTGCCGTTGCAGTCTCCATCCAGAGAAGCTGGTGGAGGTTCGGGGGGTGAAGGTGGAGTTGGTCCTGGCGGAGGAGGAGGTGTTGGAGCGGGTGTAGGGGTAGGAGCGGGTGTCGGTGTAGGAGGCGGAGGCGTGGTGACGTCAACAACAATGTTTGGGGTTAGAGCCCCGAACAACTCAACGCATTCCTGGACCATTTGCCACTGGAAATTGTAAGTTCCTGGTGTTGTCGGTGCTGTAGCTGTGAAATTTATTGTGACTTGATTGCCCGCATCAACGTTGTTTGGCAGTTCAGCCCTTGCAGAAGCTACCCAATTAGTATTGTTTAATGGATTCTGGGAAGCCAGCCTGTGAAGATTACATCCCGGACCTGCATACCAGGGGGTTGTGCCGTTATTTTGCAAAGTTACAGAAACGTTTGCAGTTTGGCCGGTATTCATCGAAGCCGGAGGGCCTGATTGGGATATGAACTGTACGCTATTTGCAAAAGTGTCGTTCATAACCCCGATAATTTCCGAAAGGATTAATGCGCGGTCGTAAATGCGGACTTCGTCTATTATCCCGTTTAAACACATGTCGTAAGTTGTACTTGCCGATTGCCTGCACCCTATGGATACAGCATGTGTATTGGTTGTCATTACAGATGCAGCCCCGGAAGTCCCGGAAAGGCTCCCGTTTATATAAATTCTTAAGTTTGTACCATCATAAGTCCCGGTTACATGAGTCCAATTAGTTGTTACAGGCCCGGCTTGGACGCTCGAAAAAGATGCTCCGTTCCAGAAATAGAACCTATATGAACCACTAACGACATCTATGGCATATGCTTCGCCGCCGTTGCCGTTTCCTTTTGCGACCAGGGCTGCCCCGACCGTTTGAGTAGTAGAGTTAGGCTTCACCCAGGCGGAAAGAGTGATGTTTGTAGGACTAAGTGAGGCGCTGCTGTTAACGCTTACGTATTTGCCGCTGGTGCCGTCGAAATTTAAAGCATTGCCTTTTTGTCCCCCAACCCACGTAGGGCTGTTTATCAATGTCCCCGTATTCCCATTTAAACTCGAATCGCTTGTTGATGTGCCTGCCCCTTCTCCAAGCGGCCAGTGACCTTTCAGGCCATTTGTTGTTGCGGCAGCTACTTCTCCCTGAGGCTTATTCCCTTTAAAGAATCTGGCAAGGCCGCCGGAGATATTGCTTGCCTGGCGGGGGTCTTTGGGAAGTTTTTGCATATATGGTGTTGAGCCGCCTGTCAGTTCGGGAATCCAATCGTTGCTGGTGTTGGAGGTGCAATTAGTGGGGTTTGAGCCGGTGCAGGAGCCGGGATTGCCTGCTTGCGGCGGGAAAGCATCACGATCCTGGTAATAGGAGACTAATCCTCCACTTATTGCCTTTAAGTCTGCTTTCCGGTGTGCGTCCCGGCCTTTACTGGTTGCATTTCTAACGCCTGTAAAACCGATGGCTGTGAGAACCGAAATAATGGAAATGACAACGAGAAGTTCGACAAGAGTAAAGCCTGGGCGCCTAGAGCGCCTGATTTGAAAGGGCATCTAACTTAAGGTTAGCGTGTGTGGGGGAGAGAATCAACTAATTTTAACTTCTCGATGCTCCGTGATTTTGCGGTCGTGCTTGCAGTACTTTTTTAAAGTAAGTTTGTCTTTGGTGTTGTCCGGATTTCTTTGCGTTGTGTAATTGCGGGCGCGGCAGACCGTACATTCCAGTTGAAATAAAACCCGTTTTGATTTGGCCATCGGGTTAGTTTACCTAATTTGGGCTACGTTTATCAAGAATTAAGTGTCTGACGATACGGGATCGTTAGGGAATGTTTAGCCTGGACTTATGAGTATTTGGTC
>MFAZ01000025.1:0-21196 GCA_001776335.1 Candidatus Curtissbacteria bacterium RIFCSPHIGHO2_01_FULL_41_11
AGTCGAATTTAAGAAGAGGGATGTGGCTGATACTGAACTGCTAAGTCAAGATCAGGTGATCAAGAAAGTTATGTCTTAAGCCGAATTAAATACGTCTGCTGGTCCTTTTACTCGTAAGTTATTTTCTGGTTGCCTTACTGCTGCCCTGATATAATTGAGTACGTCTAAAGTTTCGGATCTTAAGGTTTGTATAAGTGGGCCCTCATAATAATTTACTATTTGTTTGTTGCTGTTTCTTACCGCTAATCCGTGTTCCGGAGGTTTGGTTTCATTCGTCGGCGAATTGCCTTTCGAGTGAACTTCTGACGGATGATTTCCGTTTGATCTTTCGGTCATCTTAAAAAAAGCAAGCGCTTTTCGGGGCGCATGCTTAATATTGTGAAAAGGATATCAAACAACCTAGCCGGTGTCAAGGCTTAGCGATGATGTCCCCTGCCATGGTGTTTATTCTTTTTAGAGCTATTTGTTTTACTTGACGGGTTTTGTACGAGGCTTTCCAAGCTAGCCAATGTTTCCGCAGTCATAACAAGATTTTTGTCCGGTTCGATGTGGATGGATGGGATTAATCTTCTGGTTCCCTTAATGCCATCCCTAACAGAAATTGGTTCTTTGACGACATCGTCGGATCTGTTTCTGTGAGGTTTAATTCCGGGGTTTCTATCCGGCGACATAATCGAAATTATACTCGGATTTTGATATATCTTCCACTGCTTCGCAGTGCGATATATATCTTGAATTGATTCATGACCGAGGCTGATATATAATTAGCAACGAGCTCGCAAGAGCCTTTTTTATTCGAAGAAAAACTTTGTTTATTATGAGTGAAAGATGCGATTATAGTCCTGTTTTAAAAAGAGCAGGGAGAACAGATTTAAATTGCAGTCCTGTCAGGGCGGCAAGTTATCGCAATATGGGTCTGTGTGAACGTTGTCCTCGCGTAACACAAAGCAGACAGGTCGAAAGCGACTTTAGGAGTCCTTCAGAGAAAATGGGCTATTCTGCAGCTCGTGGCATAGTTTTTGACGGGATAGATAACAGTAGTTGGGGAAGGGCGCAAAACCGCTAAACGATATGCAATATACGATAACTCGTGGCGAAAAAGGGAAAATCGAAGTTAAGGTCGATGTGCCAAAAGCCGGGTTTGAGGAAGCTTACGAGGTAACACTTGCCAAACTTGGCAGCGAAACAAGCATGCCGGGATTCAGGCCCGGCAAAATCCCCCGCGATGTTTTAATCGGTCATGTCGGCTCTAATAAAGTTTTGAATCAGACAGCAAGCTCTCTTATATCAAAGCATCTGGGGGAAATTATGGAAAAAGAAAAACTTTTTCCAATCGATTCGCCAAAGATTGCCATAGAAACTTTGGAAGTGTCTGCTCCTTTCGCGTTTCTTGCGAGTTTTACCCAAAAACCGGATGTTAAAGTCGGTGACTGGAAAAGCATAAAGGTTAAAAAGATTGCCGCAGGTGAAATTACGGACGCAGACATAAATGATTCTATAAAGAATATATTTGATGCATGGATGAAAAGTAAGGATGCAAAGGGGGCAGATGGAGCAAAGGAGTCAGAAGGGGCAGCGGGGGAGAAAAAAGACGAGGGCAAATACATTTATGATTCCAAAGGAAATAAGATTTCTGTTGGTGGGGAAAAAGGAGCGGATAACAAGCAGATCAAAGCATATAAAATTGATGATGAGTTTGCAAAAGCGATCGGGGCGAGGGATTTGTCGCATCTGCGTGAGTTGGTCAAGCGGGATTTGGAAACAATTGTTGCGGACCAGGTAGAACAAAAGCTGGAGCAGGAAATTTATGAAAAGATTTTGGAAATTGGCGCTTGCGAGATTTCGGACATATTAATTGAAGATGAGCTGAACCGAATTCTGGTAAGACTTTCGTCCGAGCTGGAGAAACAGGGAACTGAACTTGATAAGTATCTGGCAGAGCAGAAAACCACAATTGACGAGTTGAAAGCAAAATGGCGGGAACAGGCAGAGAAAAATGTTAAGGTAACGCTTATCATGGACGAAATTGGGAAACAGGAAAAGGTGACAATTACGAAGGAAGAGTTGGAGGCCGCAATGCAGGGAATGTCCGAGCAAAATTTAACACCTGATCAAAAAGCAGATCTTGAGCGATACCTCGCACTGTCGATTTTTCAGGCCAAAACTTTGGATTTAGTAAAGAAGCAAGTTACGGCTTAGGAAATTGTTATATTGCTGTATTGTTATATTGTTGAATTGATATGACTGGAGAACGAGATTTTTCAGAATTGTCACCGCAAGAATTAAATGCAGAGTTGAGAGCCATTTTTGAATTATTGCCGACACCTGATTTATTAGGAGATTTGTTTTCTGAAGACCCTGAAAAAAGTGAGACAGGAAGAGAGTTAATGCGGGACCGAAATCATTCAGAGTTGAATGCAATTTTGGCCAGTAGACTAAGACAAGTTTTAGCTTTTTCCCATCTATCTCCAGGTTTGCAAGATATTTTGCAAGGAGGTTTTGATAACTTGTTTTTTCTGGGTACTGGTGAGGATGTGTATGACGATCCATATTGGGGATTAGTTCTTAATGTAGAAGGTACGGGAATATTCGATCAAGGTCAAGCAGCAGAGATTGCAAGAAGTTTGATTAGACATAGTATTTCGGAAAGGTTAAAAAATTCCGAGAGAGATGAAAATATTTATCAGCAAGCTTTTGGTAAAAAAAGACCTGTTATAAAAGGAGACGACTTGGTTTTCAAGGCCCGGCAGGAATTTATTGAAAAATATGGTGACGAGCCGTGAAATTTGTTGACAAATTTGTATATAAATTGTATACTTAATTTGTTATGCATTTACCAACGATTAAAAGCGTTACAGATATTAGAAAAGATGCGAAAAACGTTTTCGAGCAGGTAAAAGCACGTGATGAAGTGGTTGTGGTTACCAAAAATAATGACAAACTTTCTGTAATTATTTCTCCAGATTATTTTCAATCAATTGTTGATGAAAACGAGGCCCTATGGGAAGAGATTGAAATGACCCGTTCTAAAAAAGATACAAAGGGCGAAAAAAGCTACAAACTTGGGGATGTAATCAGTGGCAAAGTTTGAGGCGGAATTTAAAAAATCCGCCTTGAAGCAATTACGTTCGTTGCCCAATAACATCCAAAAATTGGTTTTAAATTCAATTACAAATCATTTTACTGTTAATCCATATATAGCAGATGGTAAACACATTAAGAAATTATCTGATGGTTATCGCCTTCGTGTAGGTGACTATCGAGTTTTTTATTATATTGAGTCTAAGGTCGTGATAATCACTTCTGTCGTCCGACGAACTTCTACTACGTACTAAAATTGGGTTGATAAAATTTCTGCAAAAAGTTAGAATGGGAATCGAAAAACAATTGACAACTGACAGTTGACAATTGACCAAATAAGAAGGGAAGTGCTTATTTAGGTTTAATATGAACCGATTTATTAATGGCAAAGACTATAGTTACTCACCACTCGCCGGATTTTGACGGAATTCCGGCTATTTGGCTTCTTAAAAAATTTCATCCCGATTTTACTGATGCTAAGGTTGCCTTTGCCCCTGCGGGCGGCACTTATAACGGTGAGCCTGTAGATTCTAACGAGGATATTGTTCATGTCGATACGGGCATGGGGCGGTTTGACCACCACCAAACAAATGATTTTATTTGCGGTGCGCAGCTTGTTTATGAGTGGCTTGTAAAAGAGGGTTACATTAAAGATGATGAGGCAATTGCCCGCATGGTTAAAATTTTTACGGAAGTGGATCATGCTTGGGATGTTTATAAGTGGCCCGAGCCTGCAAGCGACAGGTGGGAATTTAATCTTCACAATATAATGGTTGGTTGGAAAATGAACTATCCAAAGCAGGATGAAAAAATTGTTGAGTGGACGGTGCATGCACTGGATGCGGTTTATAAAGTGATGCAGAACAAAGTTGCTGCCGAAAAAGAGGTCGAAGGCGGCAAGAAGTTTAAGACCAGATGGGGTGAGGGTGTGGCGATTTATACGGCAAATGACGCAGTTTTGGATGCTGCAATGAAAGGCGGGTATGCCGTTGTCGCGCGTAAGGATCCAGGCCGTGGCTATATTAGGGTAACCGGTTCGAATGAACATAACGTAGACTTAACAAGAGCTTATGAGATATGTAAGGAGAAGGATCCGGATGCAACCTGGTTTTTGCATGCTTCGAAGGTGCTGCTTCGAAATGGCTCAACAAGAAACCCAACAATGAAACCCACGAAACTGGAACTTGAAGCACTTATTGAGATTTTGGAAAAAGCATGAGGAAATTGCTGGATTGTTGTATTGCTATATTGCTGTATTGTTTTAAAACAATTTAACAATAAAACAATATAACAATTGCGATACATGATTAAAAATGCAAAATTTATTTTAAAGGAGGCTCGTTTAAGAGTTAGTTACATGACAACGAAAGATTGTTTATTTTGCAAATTGATAAAAGGGGAAATCAAAACTGACAAAGTTTTGGAAACCGGTGAGGTTGTGGCAGTTAATGACATAAACCCCGTTTCCGACGTGCATATATTGATTATTCCTAAAAAGCACATCGATTCGGTTTTAACTATAAAAAGGGATGACTCAAGTGATATTATTAAGATGTTTGAAGTTGCTAAGAAATTGGCTGAAAATATGAAACTTTCGGCATTCAGGCTTGCGTTTAACGGCGGGAAGTATCAGCACGTGCCGCATTTGCATATGCATCTTTTGGCAGGAAGGAAGGTAGAATGGAATCATTTATAAGGGAAATCTGCCACATGTTACCTCAACCTTTTCCGGTACTATTCGTACATGGGTTGAAGAGCGATGTTTGGCGGACAAGGGAGGTGTTTTTTATAAATGGCTACTAAAGTGGTTGCGCAACCGGGAGAATCTGTTGATTCGCTGATTCGTAAATTTAATAAAAAAGTTCAGATAGAAGGAATTCTCACCGAGATTAAAAAAAGAGAGCATTATCTTAAACCTTCACTGAAGCGTCAGCAAAAAATTCAGATGGCGAGGAAAAGATTCATTAGAAAAAAAGTTTAAATATGGCACTCTTAGATCAGATTAATCAAGATTTAAACACCGCTTTAAAATCAGGTGATCAAGTCACCGTTTCAACTGTCCGCATGGTTATTGCCAATCTTAATAATGCCAGAATTGCAAAAGGCGGAGAACTTACGGACGATGAGATAATTGGCGAAATTTCCAAGGACGCCAAAAGACACAAAGAATCAATTGAGGCATATAAAAGTGCCGGCAGAGACGACCTTGTTTCCAAAGAGCAGGCCGAACTTGGTGTTTTGACAAAATATCTGCCAGAGCAGTTTTCAGATGAGGAGCTTGAAAAAATGGTCACAGAAGCAATAGGTGCGATAGGTGCCAAGACAGTTGACGACATGGGACGAGTCGTCGGAGCAGTTATGTCGAGCGCGGGAGCAAAAGCGGACGGTGCTAAGGTTGCCTCGATAGTCCGCCAAAAGCTTGGCAATAATGGTTAGGGTTTTAATTACTACAGAGAGTCAATATCCAATTGATCAGAAAGTTGTTAAAAAGGCTATTTTCGATACTCTTAAAAGGTGCAAAATCAAGGGTGACTATGAGATATCCGTTTTAGTTGCCGGGAAAAAAAAGATGCTTGATCTTTCCCGTAAATATCTTAAAGATAATAGTTTGCACGAGGTTCTTGCTTTTTCTCAGGAGGAATCCGGGGGATCTTTTGGCAAGCCGCGGGATAATGTTTTGAGACTTGGGGATGTTGTGTTATGTTGGCCGGAAGTTTTGAAGTGTGCAAGCTGTGATGGCGTAGAAACAGACGATGAGGTTTATTTGCTAACAACGCACGCAGTTTTGCATTTACTCGGCGAGCATCATGATTAAAAAATGACAGTGTTTTACCGAAAATATCGCCCACAAAAATTTTCTGATTTGGCAGGCCAGGAGCATATTGTTGAAATGCTGCTTGCGCAGCTTACGTCGGGCAAAATTAGTCATGGATATCTTTTTTCCGGTCCACGCGGTAGCGGTAAGACTTCGAGCGCCCGAATCTTCGCAAAAGCCATTAATTGTTTGAAAGCTACGAAAGGCAGATTTAGTGAGCCTTGTAATAGATGCACTAATTGTGAAGCTATTACTAACGGTTCATTTTTAGATCTGGTCGAAATTGATGCTGCTTCTAATCGGGGGATAGACGAGATAAGAGATTTAAGAGAAAAGATAAAAATGTCTCCGGTTGCCGGAAAGTTTAAGGTTTATATTATTGACGAAGCTCATATGTTGACAGTTGAGGCTTTCAACGCACTTTTGAAAACATTGGAGGAGCCCCCAAGGCACGCCATTTTTATTTTGTGCACTACTAATCCTTCTAAATTACCAGCAACGATAATCTCCAGATTAACAAGGTTTAATTTCATAAGAGCCGGGGAAAGAGAATTAGTGAAACTTTTGGCCAAGATTTCCAAGGCAGAAAAAATTAAAGTAGATGACGGAGCCCTTCTTGCAATTGCCAAGGCCAGTGACGGTGCTTATCGTGACGCAGTTTCGATTTTGGACCAGCTTAGTGCCGGGGGTAAAAAGATAACTGTTTTGGATGTGGAAAGAGTTGTTTATTCTTCCGGTGTAAATATGCTTTTAGAATTTGCGAATGCGCTTTGTGCAAAAGACGTAAAAGGTGCAGTAAGAGGAATTGAAAAAATGAGCTTGCGAGATGTCGATTTTTCCCTTTTTGCAAAGGATTTAATGTTGCTTTTTGAGTCGGTTTTGCTTTTTAAAATTGGTGCAGAGGTCGATTCTGGAAACGGGAAAATTTTTCGTGATGAAATAAAAAAAATTGCGGAAAAGGTGTCGTTTTTGGAGCTGCAGAATCTTATCAAATTATTTTTGGTGGCGGAAAGTGAAATTAAGATTTATCCCCTGGAAAAAATTCCGTTAATTCTTGCGGTTTGTAAATATTGTGGAGATCCGGAAGCGGCGTCAAGACTTGATACAAGTAAGGGAGTTGATGAGAAGGCGAAGATTGCCAAAAAAGAGGAGACTGCCGGTGTGGAAGAAATAACAAAAAAGGATGAAGTCTTAAAAACCCCGAGGGTTGAAGTAGACCCGAAAGGGCTTGAACAAATAGATTCCCACGGGCATGGCCCGTGGTCATCTGATTCTTCGCTTCGCGGTAATGACGATAAAGTTTCACCCACGGCTAGAAGCCGTAGTCCTCGCTTGCTCGAAATAGAAAAAAAGTGGGGACAGTTTTTGGAAAAAGTGAGACCAATAAATGCCCACATACTTGCCTTGCTCCGATCTACTAGACCGGTACAGTTTGACGGTGTTAATCTTACGTTAGAGGTGTTTTATAAATTTCATAAGGACAAATTGGAGGAGCCAAAGACAATTGGGATGCTGGAAAATTTTCTTGGTGAAATATTTGAAAGAAAAATTACAATGAGGATGGTGCTTACCCAGAGAACAGGCGATTTGCCAAAAGCCGTAAAAGCCAGCGATGTGGTAGATGTGGCAAGCGAGGATTTAAGCGCTTTGGCTCAGGAGATATTTTCAAAATAACGAATTCTTACAACGCGTAATGCATCAATCAAAAAAAATACTACTTGTTTTGACATTATTTTCAACAGCTATTGCTCTTTCGGGGTGTGTGCCCAAACTCTCAGGAGGTGGCGGTGGTCCCAAGACAGAAGAGTTTGTAAGCGGGAAGGTGGTTCGCGGATTTCCCGCAAGTGTTCCTCTTTATAAAAATTCCCAGGTTGTTGAAAGCTATGGCGGGGTAAGTGGTTGGGGCGCGTCATTTATCACAGATGACAGTTTAGCCAAGGTGGTGAATTTCTATAATCAGTCGCTGTCTCGGCTTGGATGGACAGTTGCTCCAAGACAGGTTGACGACACTAATTATGTTTTTGAAATTAAAAACGAGAAAAATATCGGTAAGATTATAGTGAACACTGCCGCAGACGGTAAAAAGACTGCTATAACGATGTCAATCGACCAAAGATAAATTGACAGATAAAATAGATAATTGTTAACATAGTTTTAATGCCTTGGAAACGTACTTTTCCAGCACTTCTCGCCTTCGTATTTTTTGTCTTATTCTCTCTTGGCGTAGTTTTTGCAAGTGAAGACGAAACCAATGATTCTTCCGTAGACTCGTTTACGAATACAACTGTTTCAAATTCGAGTCCAACAAGTGTTTCAGACAAGCTTAAACAAATGCGCCAAATTAGGCAGGAGAAAATCGAGAATTTGCGTGAGAAAAAGAAGGAGAGGGCTGAGAATTTGCGTGAGAAAAAGAAGGAAATTCGCGAGAATATTGCCACAAAACAAGCAGAGATTAAAGAGAGAGTTGTCGGTAGAATTAAGGAAATATTTTCCATGATGCTCAAAAGACATAATGCCGCACTAGAGAGACTTGATAAAATTGCAGAGAGAATTGCTTCGAGGATTGATAAACTCAAGGCAAGGGGTGTGGATACGTCGAAGGCTGAAAAAGAACTTGCTGAAGCCGAGCAGTTAGGTTCTGCAGCTCAGGTTGCAATTGACTCGGCACAAGCAGCCGTAGATGCAATAGATGCAAGTTCCGTAACACCCAAAGATGCGGTAATGACGGCAAAAGAAGCACTTGAAAGCAGCAAAGACGCTCTAAAGGCATATCACAAAGCTTTGGTCGAGGCGATAGTCGAGTTGAAATCATCAGCAGATCTTAGAGGAGGTACAGAAAGTGCAGAGTAACAAGCAGGGGTTTGCACCACTTATCATTATCTTGATCATTGCGATAATTATCGCGGTTGCCGTTTTGGCCTTTAACTATTTAGGGGTAAATAAATCCGGTAAATCGTCTCAAACAGTCAATTCCGATGCCCAGCTCAATGAGTTAAACACTTTGGGTGTTTCTGATGAAGTATCTGCAATCGAGACAGATCTTAACAAAACCAATCTTGAGAAAATAAATCAGGAATTGCCCCAGGTCGATCAGGAGGCCGAAAAAGGTCTTTAAGCATAATTTCCCTTATTGACAGTGCTTCCGAAAAAGCGTATTTGTTAAGTTAGAATTTTTCATAAATTTTTTGCAAGTGCGGCCGGAATGGTTTAAGCCGGGTCTGTTTGTCACCTTTAATATGAAAACGAGAAAGATATATTCAAACATTAAACTTAATAAAAAAAGTTTCGGTTTTGCAATAAATTGGAGGGCAACATGGTACTCGGTGACAGTTTGGATGTTGGCAATTATAGTCTCAGGCTTTGTCATATTACCCTGGTATTATTTGGTTTTGCCTTTTGTAGTTTTTTGGACTACTGTGGTCTATTTTCGAAACGGCGAAAAAACTTTTCAAAGAGGAATTTGGATTGCACTTTTTTGGTTTTTTGTTGTCGGACTATTGGACTTTTTAGAAATAGTGGGGTCTCAAAACGCATTTCTCTATGTTTCTGATTCCCGAAACTGGTTAAAGTATATTTTGATTTTACTAATACCGGTTATTTATGGTTTGGTTCAGGAAAACAGGTATGGGTTAAGGGGTAAGAAATCTACTAGAAAGCCACTCGGTCCCCGAATTTCTGTTTCCTCTTAAATAACCTGCGATTTCTGCGCTGGAACAATTGAGGCTAAATGTGGTAACCTTTTTAGTATGCGTGATCTTTCCAAAGTACGTTTTCAAAACGAACCGAGGAGGCGCCCCCAAATTTCTAAAAGTCTACTTCGAATTGTTGTTTTAGTTGCGGTTGTTGCAATCGTTTTTAATCTCGCCAAATCTAAGCTTGGAGGTTCCAGCGCAGTGGGTGCAAATGCGGCGTTGCATGAGGCACCGAGGGGTCTTGCGCCAGTTAAACTTGGAGGCGATTTGGATATTGCTTCAGATAGTACTGATCTTGCGAGCCAGTCTGTGACACTCCGAGATGTAAAATATGGAGGCAGGGCGCAAGCCTCCGCTAAAAGATCTTTTGGCGGAGGAACTTACATTCTAACTGTTGATGCTACTTTGCCGGATCCCGTAAACGTAAATTACGCAGTCTGGGTTGCCGGAGGCGGCAGTGCCCGCCTGATTGATTACATGAGGGGGAGCGGAACTGAGTGGAGTTTAACATTAAGAGATACCGATAAGTATTCAGGTTATTCCGGCATATGGATAACGCTGGAGAGGACAAAGGACCAAAAGCCGGAAGAGCATGTAATGGAAGGAACATTTTGAAAAAAGTAATGGTTTTTGGTGCTTTCGACGGATTTCACCCGGGGCATCTGGATTTTTTCAGGCAAGCTAAAAAATTTGGAGATTTTTTGATTGTGTCTGTGGGGACAGACAAAAATGTTGAAAAGATTAAGGGTAAAAAGCCTTTATTTAGTGAGGAAGAGCGGCTAGATTTAGTTGCCAATTTAAAAATTGTCGACAGAGCTGTCTTGGGTGCTGCACATGATTTTTATGTACAAATTAAACAACAAGCCCCTGATGTAATTTGTTTAGGTTATGATCAGTGGTCTACAGAAAAGGAAGTTACTTCCAATTTAAGGGGGGTTGGACTTTTGAATACAGAAGTTTATCGTCTTAAACCTTACAGCGCTGATCGGGCAAAATCTACAATCGTTAAAAATCTTTCGGTAGACTTTTAAGTTTTTTTTCTTGCGAAAGTTCCCTCTTTATGTTTTTTGGAGACGGACTTTTCTTTGTATTTGACCAGAGCTCTTTTCATCCGCTCGACAGCTTTGTCAATTGCTTTATCCATAGAATTCTCGGAATCTTTGACCTCCAGGTTTTTGCCTGGTAGATCCAGCGCAATTTCGCAGAAGCTATTATGCTGCTCATTTCTATGAGATTTTTCCGAAATTAATCTTACCCTGATGTTTTCTATTTTGGAGCTGTATTTGGAAAGCTTGGAAACTTTTTCTCTGGCGTAGGCCTCTATCTCGGGAAACTCAACAAGGCGGGATCCGGAGACAATTATTTGCATAGGTTCTTTTGTTGATTATATTATAGTTGATACTGGCAATTCGTATTGATTTGGAGGTTATGATCAAGTAGAATTGCTATATTGTTATAAAACAATTTAACAATTTATCAATTTAACAATAATTTTGTATGTTTGACAAACTGCAGCCATCCTTCACTAAAGTTTCGGATGGCCAGCAATTATCAGAAGTTATTAAATATGTTTGACAAATTACAGCAGCTCAAGGAACTCAAAAAGATGCGCGATGACGCCATGCGCATTCAGAAGGCTCTTGATGAAGAGGTTGTAGAAGTTGAAAAACACGATGTAAAAATTCGTGTAACTTTAGCACAGAGATTTGTCTCTATAGAGACAAATGGCAAAAGCGAAAGTGACATCGTTGAAGCTGTAAACGAGGCCGTAAAGGAAAGTCAGAAAGAAGCTGCAAAGAAAATGCAGAGCATGGTCGGCTTTGAAGGTCTCAAAGGTATGTTCGGCGGCGGCGGAAACTAAAAGACGTACATTGTGCCAGTCTCATCGCAGTTAAAAAACGCTCGACTAATCTCAAATTAATTTCGTTAAAAATATCCGTCTCGCTCAAGCCTCCGTCGGCACCAATTCATTTGTGTATCTCGCAAGTTTTAAAACACACAGCCGACTGCGTCATGTTTTTAACTTGTGATTTCAACTGTCGCATCTAGCTGAGTTTACCCTGACCTTTTATCGAAGGGTCATGTTTTTGAAGTAATTCCTCTCGCTCTTTATCGCTAAGATAGGATAAAATAGATAGCGTGAAAGTTCCTAAAAGTGTTGCGAATTTAATTGAAGCTTTTGAAAGTTTGCCGGGGATCGGGCCAAAGACGGCTGCACGGCTTACTTATTATCTTTTGCATGCACCAGACCAGCTCGCAGAGAAACTTTCGACGGCTGCCAAAGATCTCAAGCTGAAAACAAAGATTTGCTCCATTTGTCAAAACATTACAGAGACTGATCCTTGCGAAATTTGCGATGATCCTGCCCGGGATAAATCAGTGATTTGTGTGGTAGAAGATCCATTGGATGTTTGGGCAATAGAAAGATCGGGAAGTTTTTCCGGGCTTTATCATGTCTTGCATGGAGTAATTGCACCACTTGATAACATTGGGCCGGAGGATTTAAAAATTAACGAACTTTTAAAAAGGTTAAAAGACGGAGAAGTTAATGAGTTAATTCTGGCGACGAATCCGTCAATGGAGGGTGAGGCGACGGCGATGTATATCCAGAGACTTGTTAAACCGCTTGGGGTTGAGACTTCAAGGATCGCGAGAGGTATTCCAATAGGAGCGGAGATTGAATATGCGGATGAAGTTACACTTCGTAGAGCCCTTGAGGGAAGAAAAGATTTCTAAAAAAATTCGAAATCTGAAGCACGAAACCCGAAGCAATTTTCTAAATCCTAATTTTCTAATGTTTTGAACATTTGTATTCAGAATATTTGAATTTGTTTCGAGTTTCTAATTTCGATATTCGAATTTATTTAGGTTACAATGGGATTATGGCTGATGGGGACGGGATATTTTCTGATATTGCAGAAGTTGCCGGTGATGTTGGTGGGGCAGTTGCAGGAGAGCTGAAAAAATTAGGACAATCGGCAACGTCGCAGGTTACTGGCGGAGCGGGTGCAGCTTCTAATTTGGCAGGAGCAGCCAAGTCGGCTGCGGGAATGAAAACTGGTGCCGACAGCGGCGGGCCCTCGTTTTTGGACGAACTTAAGAAATTTGGGCAAACAGCAACATCTCAGGTAACCGGCCATGAGCCGGCAATTTCGGACAAACAGGTTAAGGCCATGGCAAAAAGCGATGAGGCATTCTCCAAGCAGGAATCCGCATTAGTCGCCGCAAAGATTAAACAAATTTATGCAGATTACGCAGCAAAAAGAGCACAGGAAGAAAAACAGGAAGAGGTTGTTGTAAAACAGCAGGAAGAAATGAAAGAGGAACAGAAAAAGGAGATAAAGAAGGAAGAGACGAATGTTGCGATTCAAAAAACCAGACCAGAGATAAAAAACTATGGAGCTGAATAGCCCACAGTTTTTTGCGGTCCTCGATCATTGCATGATCTGCGGGCCTAAAAAAAATTATGGCGCAGAATAGCTTAATAATTCATAGTTTAGTAATTTTATGACTAAAGAAAAAAAGAGAGATGATCAGAAAAAAACTCCTATTGAGTCTGTTGTTGAGCCCTCTGGTGATGAGTTTCAACAAGGCGGAGCTGTCTCTTTGTCCAGTTTAAAAGCGATGAGATTTATTGAAGTTTTTATTAAAAAGAGGCGGGGGGCTTTAAAAAAGCTAGCCGACTTTGACAACGGCAATGGACCAAGCGAACACTGAGCAGTTGCATCCAGCTGATTTTGAGCAAAGGACTAAGGAGCAAATTGCAAATTTGATTTTTCTGGCCAAACATTTTCAGAAAAGAATAGTTGAAGAAACAGGTGGAAATAAGGGAATGAGAGACGAAGCGGCCCTGGAGTCTGCTATTGCAGCTCCTTTTGCGACTTATTTCGGAGAAGATTTACATATCAGTGTATTCGAAAAAGCATCGGCACTGATGCGTTCATTGTCTTTGAATCATCCGTTCGTGGACGGTAATAAAAGAACAAGTTTGGGGATGACTGCTTTGTTTCTGTTTGAACATGGCTATGGCTTTAAGGAAGATATTTCTGATGATGCTATTGCAGATTTTTGTATTTCTGTTGCTTCCGGGAATAAAAAATTAGGGGAGATTTCTTCGTGGCTTCAGTCCACTACAGACCGTGCATCTTCCAGATCATTTAAAGCAATAATGCAACAGCTAGGAGAGGTGTGATGCTGAAACTTTACAATTTTTTGACAAGACAAGTTGAGGAATTTAAGCCCTTCGACAAGCTCAGGGCCAATGGCCGATTCTCATATGAAGTCGGGCTATATACTTGTGGGCCAACGGTTTATGACTATGTGCATATTGGAAACTGGAGAACCTTTGTTTTTGAGGATATATTAAAGAGGGTTTTGAAATTTAACGATTACAAGGTTAAGCATGTAATGAATGTAACGGATATTGATGACAAAATTATTAAAAGGGCAAACGCGGAAAAAGTTGAATTTCGAGAAATAACAAATAGATACGAAAAAGCTTTTTTTGAGGATCTTGAGAAGCTAAATATTTTAAAAGCAGATAAATATCCTCGAGCGACAGATTACTTCACTTCGATGATTCGAATCATTGAAGTGCTTTTGAAAAAGGGGACTGCGTATAAAGGCGATGACGGGATTTATTTCGCGGTTGATAAATTCAAAGACTACGGAAAGCTATCCGGACTTGAGAAACGTCAATTAAAAAAGGGCGCAAGGGTTAATGATGATCTTTATGACAAGGAGAATTGGAGTGATTTTGCTCTATGGAAATTTCCTTCGACTCGCTCTGCTCGCTCAGGACAAGCCCTTAAGGAGCCGAGCTGGGAGGCGCCATTTGGGAGAGGTCGTCCCGGATGGCATATTGAATGTTCGGCGATGAGTATGGCAGAGCTGGGTGAGACATTTGACCCATTCGGCAAGCTCAGGGTCAATGGTGAGCATGGTCGAACCATTGATATTCATACCGGAGGGGTAGACTTGCTTTTTCCTCACCACGAAAACGAGATTGCGCAGAGCGAGGGGGCAACCGGGAAAAAATTCGTTAATTATTGGATGGAAGGGGAGCATTTGCTGGTTGACGGAGAAAAAATGAGCAAAAGTTTGAATAATTTTTATAGGTTGGATGATGTCGAAAAAAAAGGATTTGAACCTTTGGCGCTGAGATATTTGTTTTTAACAGCACACTACAGGTCGAAGCTTAATTTTACCTGGAAAAGTTTGGAGGCAGCTGCCAATGCCTTAAATAATTTACGGGAAGAGATTTCTAACTGGGAAGATCCCGGCAAGTCCGGTTGGATTGGATGCGCCGGATTTGAAAATAACTTTAAGGAAGCGATTGGTGATGATCTTAATATGCCTAGGGCTCTTGCTGTGATGTGGGATTTGGTCAAAAGCGATTTACCTACGAAACCAAAGCACCAATCAATTTTTATAATGGATAGGGTATTGGGTTTGGGACTTGATCAAATAAAACCTGCAAAATTACCGGAGGGAGCCAAACAGATGATTGAGGAACGAGAAGAACTAAGGAGAGAGGGGAAATTCGGCGAATCAGATAGACTGCGCAAGGAACTTTTGGAAATGGGAGTGGCAGTTGAAGATACGCCGCAAGGGTCCAAGTGGAAAGTGTTAAAAATAAATCCGAAAATCAAAAAGTGAGAAATGATCGACCTGATTCGTGTAAAAAATAAGGAAGAGGGAAATAAAAAAGCTCACGACATTCTTAAAAAATTAGTTGATCGTCAAACTCTTCTTGCTCTTTCCGGGGGGTCCTCTGTTGATTATCGCGCGATGCTTGTTGATCCTGACGATGTTGTGCCTGGCGCAATTTGTGTTGTGGACGAAAGATACGGTGCACCGTTTCATAAAGATAGCAACGAGTTGTTGTTGAAAAATGCCGGAGTTAAGGAATTTGCGGATAAGCATTGCGTTGAGAGCGTAAAGATACTCACAGGGCAAGATTTTTTGGAAAGCGGGAAAATTTACGAAAAGGCAGTCAGAAATCTTTTAAGTAGATTTGCAAAAAGGGTCGGTGTAATGGGAGTCGGGGAAGATTTACATACTGCCGGGATTTTTCCTTTTAGCGCTGCCGCCAAATCTCCCGACTATGTTGCAAGTGAAGTAGTTGACGGCAGATTTCCAAAAAGAATAACTTTGACACTTAAAGCTCTCGGGGAATTTCAGACATTCATAATCTTAATGTTCGGTGCTGCAAAACGTGAGGCATTAAGGATAATGCTGGATGAGAAGGAAAACGATATGCAAAAGTATCCGGCGATTTTTTTCCGTAAATCAAAGATACGATCTTACTTAATTACAGACCAGAATATATAATTATATCTATGAAATTAGGTTTTATTGGATTTGGCCGTATGGGTTCTCGAATGGTCACGAAACTGCTTGAGGAGGGACATGAGGTTGTGGTCTGGAACAGGAGCCGTGATAAAATTGAGAATTTAAAATCG
Organism: Candidatus Curtissbacteria bacterium RIFCSPHIGHO2_01_FULL_41_11; assembly: GCA_001776335.1. Taxonomy (GTDB): domain Bacteria; phylum Patescibacteriota; class Microgenomatia; order Curtissbacterales; family GWA2-41-24; genus 2-01-FULL-41-11. Next base: position 16,053 of record MFAZ01000025.1, read on the forward strand.
GAGATTAAAAATTCTGAAGTTTCCAAAAGGTTGGATGCTGCGGATTCAGTCGAAATCTTGATTAATAAATTATCCGAGCCGAGAGTTATATGGTCGATGCTTCCTGCAGGCGACGTTACTGAGGAAATTTTAATCGGGACTGTCGGAGGATTCGCAAAGCCTGGGGATATTTTGATAGACGGAGCAAATTCACACTTCAGAGACACCCAGAAAAGGTATGAAATTTTGAAAAAGAACGGAATTTTATATTTGGGAATCGGCGTCTCGGGAGGGGTTATTGCATATGAGAGGGGGTATCCTTTAATGGTAGGCGGTTCACGGGAGGCATATGACAAAGTAAAACCGATACTTGATTCTTTGGCTAAACCCAACGGTGGACATGAATATTTTGGCGAAGGAGGAGCAGGGCACTTTGTGAAGATGGTTCACAATGCCATCGAATACGGTTATATGCAGGCAATTGGGGAAGGATTTGGAATAATGGACAAAGCTCCATATAATTTGGATTTGGTGAAAGTTGCGAAGCTTTATCAGAAAGGTACGCTGCTTTCAGGTTTTATGATGGACAGGACGGTTGAATCTTTGGCCAGCGACCCAAAACTGGAAAAAATATCCGGTTATATTGAGGATTCGGGAGAAACACGCTGGGCGATTGAGGCGGCAAAGGAAGAAAACACTCCCGTGGAAGTAATTTCTGATAGTTTGCAATTTCGCGAAAAAAGCAGAGAAGCAGAGGCTGTATCCGGTACGTTTGCGGCCCGAATGGTTGCTGCTTTGAGATATGCTTTTGGCAGACACGAAGTGAGGCCTTCAGTTCCCAAGGGTGAAGAAGCCAGTAAGAACGACTAGATTTTGCAGATTGTAAGAAGCGGCTGAAGCCACTTGCGGCCATCTTTTTCAATCAGATCATTGGCTTCTTCGGGCCCCCAAGTCCCAACTTTATAGGTTGCAAGTTTTGGTTTGCCAACCTGCCAGACGTTTTCAATGGGATCTATGATTTTCCAGGATTCTTCTACTATTTCCTGAGACAGGAACAAACTTTGGTCTGCCAGAATAACATCCAAAAGAAGTCTTTCGTAAGCTTCCGGTTGAGGTGTATCGAACGATGTTTTATAGCAAAATTCCATGTCTACAGGTTCAAGGGAAGACTCCAGGCCCGGCTTTTTGGCAGCAAGCCTTATGCCAATGCCTTCGTTGGGCTGAATCTGGATTGTGATGTGATTTGGGAGAGGACTTTCCCAGAAATTTTCAAAGAGCTTGTGACCTTTTTCCTTGAACTGAATGATTATTGAAGTTACTTTCCCTGTTAATTTTTTACCTGTCCTTAAGTAGAAGGGTACTCCCTGCCATCTTTCGTTTTCAATCGCGAGTTTTATAAGTGCGTACGATTCCGTTTGGGACTTTGGGTTAATTTTTTCTTCCCGTAAATAACCTTCGTATTGTCCGCGGACCGTAGAATTTTGGGTTTCGTCACCTGATAGCTTTTTTATACTTTTTATTATTTCGAGTTTTTTTTCATTTATGCTTTGTGCCCTAAAATTTTGGGGTTGTTCCATAGTAATTAGCGAAAGAAGTTGCAGTAGATGGTTTTGGACAATGTCGCGCAAGGCTCCTGTCCGGTCATAAAATTCACCTCTTTTTTCTACACCGATATATTCCGCTGTAGTTATTTGGACATGGTCGATGTATTTATTGTTCCAGACCGGTTCAAAAATTTCGTTTGCAAAACGAAAGGCAAAAATATTTTGGACAGTTTCCTTGCCGAGATAATGATCAATTCTGTAAATTTGGTCGTCATTAAAATATTTCCTTAAAATCAAGTTTAATTCTTGAGCGGATTTTAAATCACTTCCAAAAGGTTTTTCGATAATGACTCTTGGTTTGTTCATATGTTTGGTGCAACCAATATGTAAATTATTCTTTCCGAAATTTTCGAAGGAGTCTTTGAGTATTGAAGGAGAAACAGCCATATAAAAAATTCTTTGCGGGCAAGTTTCGATTTCGTTTTCAAAAATATCTATTGCTTTTGTAAGATGCGAGAGATTTATATCTTTTGCAACATCCAATGAAAGATAGTCGACGATTTTTCCAAAGTTGTCAAAACCGTCTTTTTCTTTGATAACAATATTTTCAAAAAGATAGGACCGGAACTGCTCGGACGAGAATTTTGTACGGGCGCAGGCAAGTACTTTAAATTTTTCCGGCAGTAGTTTATTTTTGAAAAGCTTGAAAAGGGCTGGGAAAATTCTCTTTTTCGAAAGATCGCCTGTTGCTCCAAAGATTACAAAAACCGCAGAAGATTTTCTGATTTTATCGATATCATGTTGTTTTGCCATATCTCCATTGTACAACAGAGAAACAGGCCTAGAACTTAATTGGAATTATTTGAAGATAATCTTCGGCGCCAGTTGTTGAGTTTAGACTATAAAGTTCGAGAGTGCCTTCCGGCGTTTTTGATTTTGTAAAAATAAAAGATGTTTTGAAAGGACAAGCATCTGTGCCAAGACAGGCTTTTGCATCTCCTGTGCCTAAAATATTTCCGCCTGAATCCTTAATTCTTATTTGAACAATACCGTTTGTGACATTGGCAAAGCCTTCGATTTGCAGCGGGGAGATTACTTTTTGGTTGGTTTTTGGGGCGTCAACGTAGATTCCAATATTTTTAATTTCAACAGTGTCTGTACCTGCCGCCGGTTGACTTAGGGGTGTTGTACCCATGACTTGGGGAGTGGGGCTTGGCGGTACTTCGAAGTTTGAGGTGGGAGTTGAAATCGGGATTGGAGTTGCCTCGCTTGTTTGATTTATGACTGTTTTTTTAAACAGCTGAAAGACTCCAAAAACTACGAGCAAAAAAGCGATTACTAAAGGTAAAACAAGCTTTAAACTTTTAAGATTATCCATAATATTTGTTGTGGGCAGAATGGGCAGATGATTTAAGAGAGTTAATTATATCCTACAGATGCAAATTTAAACAGCTTTAACGGGGAAAATGACGAAGTTAATTAGATGACTTATCCCCCATAAAATTACGGCTGCTACAAGCGCAGGGACAAAACCGACGACAGCGAAGCCTTTTACAAACTGTGCCACCAATAGGATTAGAAGAGCGTTTATGACGAATGTGAAAAGGCCAAAAGTCAAAATGTTTATCGGAAGGGTGAGAATTACAAGAATTGGCTTGATGATGGCATTTACTATTCCTAAAACGAGGGCGACAATAAGGGCAGTCGTGAAGTTTGCAACATGAAAGCCGGGGACAAGATTTGCCGTTATAATAAGCGCAAGTGCGGAGAGAATCCAATTGACCAAAACACTTACCATACAACTATATTATCAATAACATAGTATAAAATAAAGGCAAGGAAGATTCCTCCGATGGTTAAAATTCTTTTCTTGATCAGTGCCGCCGCCTTTGCCGGCACTTTTTTTGTGCTCAGGACCGGGAATGACGGCAGGATTACCGAGCCACGGGTCCGTGAGGAAGCGCTAAGAGAAAAACCTTTGGACAAATATACAATTGAAGCTTTGTCGAAAGCTAATATCGATGCCGGAGAAATTACATTGGGTGAAGTCTTAGGGGACGATCCTGCTTTTACGTCTTATAAATTCTACTTTTATGTTCAGGGAGATCCTTCGACAAGCTCAGGATTTAAAAAAGTGAGCGGGCTTTTGAATGTCCCTAAGCCTCCGGGTGCTTTTGGGGTGATTGTGATGTTTCGGGGATACGTAGATCGCGAACAATACCAGACCGGTGTCGGGACACAAAGAGCGGGTGAGGTTTTTGCAAAGGGGGGTTTTGTGACGCTTGCACCTGATTTTCTGGGTTACGGAGAATCGGATAATCCAAGCGATAGCGCGATAGAAGAAAGACTGCAGACGTATGTTACTGCGCTAACCGTCCTTGAATCTGTTGGCAAGTTGAATGATGCGTTTTCAAAAAATAATATCGATGCTGAAATTTTGCCGGATAAAGTTGGTATCTGGGGGCACAGTAACGGAGGACAAATAGCACTTACCGTTTTGGAAATAACTGGTAAAAATTACCCTGCGGTTATGTGGGCGCCTGTCTCCAAACCATTTCCTTATTCGATTTTGTACTACACGGATGACTTTGACGATCACGGCAAAATGCTAAGGCGGGTGGTCGCTGATTTCGAAAAAGATTATGACGCGGAAAAATATTCTCTAAGTGGCTATTTTGACCGGATAAATGCACCGATGCAGGTTCATCAGGGAACAGGCGACGATGCAGTGCCCCTTAAATGGTCTGATCAAATGGTTGAACAGTTTAATAAATTAAATAAGGATATAGAGTATTTTACCTACAGTGGAGCGGATCATAACCTTCTTCCTGGCGGGTGGAATCCTGCGGTCGTAAGAGCAATTTCATTTTTTAAGCAAAAACTGCTGATTTAGTTTTGCCGGCGTTGATTTATTTTTGATATTCGGGTATCCTTCGGATATGGATCTGTTTGATAATTTTGGTGTTTTGCCGCCACTTTCCGAGCGGATGCGTCCGCAAAAGCTTTCGGAATTTTTAGGACAGGAGCACCTTCTTGCTCACGGAAAAGTTTTATATGAGGCGATAAAAGGAGACAAAATTTTCAGCACAATTTTCTGGGGGCCACCGGGAAGCGGTAAGACAACGCTGGCGCAAATTATTGCAATTGAAACGAAGGCCGATTTTGTGCAAATTTCGGCCGTTGTTTCTAATACTGCAGAAGTAAAAAAGATAATTAGTGAAGCCGGGGAATCGAGCAAACTTTATAACAAGAAGACGATTTTATTTATTGACGAAATTCACAGATTTAATAAGGCCCAGCAGGATGTCTTGTTGCCGCATGTCGAGAAGGGCACAGTCACACTGATTGGGGCAACGACAGAAAATCCTTCTTTCGAAGTTATCGGGCCGCTTCTTTCACGTTCCCGGGTATTGGTTCTGAACCAGCTGACAGATGAGCATATCAAAAAAATAGTTCAAAAAGCACTTGTTGATTCCAAAGCGGGGCTGGGTGTTAAAAAGCTTAGGATCGATAAGGATGTATTGGACATGCTGGTGGAAGCTTCCAGCGGCGATGCGCGGTTTGCTCTGAATACCATTGAGATTGCTGCTGAGATGTCGGGAAAGTCCAAAAGGATAAGCC
>MFAZ01000025.1:21282-24781 GCA_001776335.1 Candidatus Curtissbacteria bacterium RIFCSPHIGHO2_01_FULL_41_11
ATCAAATCAATGAGGGCTTCGAAAACCGATGCAGCGCTTCATTATTTGGCGCGAATGATCGAAGCGGGAGAAGATCCGATCTTTATTGCAAGGAGAATGGTTATTTTTGCAAGCGAAGATATAGGAAACGCGCAGCCGACTGCTTTAGTTTTGGCAACGTCTACTATGTCTGCGGTTCACATGATCGGGATGCCTGAGGCGAGCTTAATTTTATCTCAATGTGTGGCTTATCTTTCAGAAGCCCCAAAAAGTATTGCCTCGACGACTGCAATTTCAGAAGCTCTGGCAGATATTAGAAACAAAAAGCTTGACCCGATTCCGCTGCATCTGAGGAATGCACCGACAAGACTTATGAAAGAGATTGGGTATGGCAAGGGACACGTGAGATATCCGTGGCGCGATGATCCGACTGCCGGAGGGAAAGAGTATCTGCCAAAAAATTTAGCAGGGAAAAAATATTACGAAAATCCCAAAAAAGCTGGATAATTAGTCAGGTTCCTAGTGCTATACTTTTAAAGATGATCCCGAAAAGCAAAAAGCCAGACAAGCGAATTGTTACTCACTACGATCTTCTCAAAAAAGCATGGCTTAAGAGGCACAAAAAAGCAAAAAAACTTCTTCACGAAAAACACAAGGAAGCATTTGACTATATTGTTGAAAAAATGCCGGCTAAAGAACAGCTTGCATCGGGAGCTGCGGGGGCGTTGATGCTCTCTTCGGTTTTGCCTGCAGGCGGAAGCGTTGCTTTGGGTTCGATTTCCGACAAGCAAACAGAGACGGTCCATGAAGTGCAGGTCGATAAAACTGCCGAGTTTGTAGGAGAGCTGAAAAGCACAACTGGTGAAAATGTTCGTCCTCTGTCAGTCGAGGAGGAATCAAAAATTTCGGCGGTGCTTTCCAAGTATTTCAAAATGAATGTAAACTATCAAATAAACGGGCTGAGACTCAATAGAACTTATGGACTGATTGGGGCGGAGCAGCATTTGGTGAGATATCCGGGAGACACAATGGCCGGTCATTTGACTACTGAGGAGGCAAACAACCGGTTTTTATATTCTTCAGGGATGGCGCCAGGGAGAGGTGCGTGGGGTTATTTTGCAAACTCGAAAGGTGAATTTAGCGATCGAGACCGCGAAAGAGAGAAGTGGTATATAGCCGTTCAAACTTTTGAGGCACCAAATTATAACGGCAGACTTTCCGAGTACCGCGATTTTTTTAAATGGCGAAAAATGCTGGTTGTAAATGCTAAAAGCGGGCAAGCGGTTGTTGCCGATATCGCAGACGCCGGTCCTGCAGTTTTTACCGGGAAACATTTGGGAGGATCACCGGAAGTGATGTATGCGTTAAATTTGCATGAGGGCATGAGAAAAGGGGCGGTTTTGTATTTTTTTATCGATGATCCTGATGATAAAATACCCTTGGGTCCGGTAAAACCAACATAGAAGAACTATGAACTGCGAACTATGAACTGCGAACTATGGAATAAACAAAAATGAAAAAATTCTTTTACAGTCATTTAGTGGATACTGATTCATTGACGTCTGATCTTGCCGAGCTTGATTTGACAGAATCTCAGAGGAAGGAGCTTATGGAAATTGCCCATGTTCATACTCACCAAGCCGTGGTCGATGCAATTCTTTCCGAACTTTCCGAAGAGGATAAGAAAAAATTCCTGGAGCTACTTTCCTTTGGATCCAATGACGAAATTTGGAAACACCTGAACGAGCGAGTAGCAAAAATAGAAGATAAAATTATGGATGTTGCCAAAAAAGTTAAAAAAGAACTTCGAGAGGATACAGCCAAAGTAAAGAAGTCCTAGGAAGTAATTTGATTTTTTTTACTTTAAAGACTTAGTATATATATTTAAAGGAGGTGATTTTTTTTGGACAGCTTAGTTAAATCTCTTGAAGACGTTTTCCGCAAGCTCCCGCCACTTCCTGCCAATATTGTTGACGTTTTGGTCGGCATAACACCCTGGATCGCACTTATTTTCGGTATTTTGGGAGTTCTCGGGGCACTTGCGGGTCTGGGAATTTTGACAGTTTTTGCTCCGCTTGCAGTAGTTAGTGGAGCCCGTGGCTTCGGTCTTGGGTACATTTCGACAATAGGCTTAGGACTTTCCAGTCTTTTAATGCTGGCGGCATTTCCCGGGGTAAAAGCCAGAAAAGCGAGTGGTTGGCAACTGTTGTTTTGGAGTGAAGTAGTAAATGTAGTTGCATCATTGGTTGGACTTTCCGTTGGGAGCATTATCGGTGCAATTATTGCCTTTTACCTTTTGTTTCAAATCAAGCCAAGGTACAAGTAGAATTCCGATTGAGAAAATTGGGCGGACACTGTCTTTTGCGGATTGCGTGCGGACGGGGTAAGACTTGGACGTGGAGTTAGTATGTTTGATTCCTTCCTGCTTAGTTTGTAGAAGTTCATTAAGTCATGATATAAGCATCAATCATTCCGTTATTCTTAACCCCAATTAGGCATGAGAATTTTGATATAATCTTGATGTCAAAATTTATGCAAGCATTGGACATTGGTAAACTATGGCGTTTTCGGTATTTACTTTTATTACTAGTCTGGCGGGATGTAAAAAGTCGCTATAAACAAGCACTTTTCGGTTTTACATGGGCCATTTTGACACCTACATTCCAAGCTTTAGTATTCTGGCTTGTCTTTGGCGCCTTATTCAAAATCCCTACAGGGAAGGTTCCATATTTACCTTTGGTTTTTTCCGGTTTTATTTTTTGGAACTTCTTTTCTCAATCAGTATCCAGCGCTACTTTATCCATTACTGGTAATTCTAACTTAGTGACAAAAATTGCCTTTCCAAAAGAAATTTTGATTCTGTCTTCCATATTGGGGAGGATTCCAGACCTTGTTGCTTCACTTGCCGTGCTTATTATTATTCTTGCCTTTTATCACATAGGCCTATCAGTTCATATTTTATGGGTAATCCCCATTCTGATAATTGAAATGGTTATGGCCTTGGCTGTTGGTATGTTCCTTGCCTCGATTAACGTTTACTTCAGAGACATCACTGCAGTTGTTCCGATACTTTTAATGGCTTGGCTTTTTTTGACCCCTGTTATATATCCACTCGAGTCTATACCGCAACAGTATCAACTGTACGCTAAATTAAACCCCATGACCGGTATTTTGGAGGGTTTGCGCAACGCGGTGCTAATAGGAGCCCCACCGGAGAGAATTTCTATGCTACTTTCAATCACAACTACCTTTATTTTTGTCGTCTTCAGTTATTTATTATTTAAAAAATTAGAGAAAGGTTTCTCTGATGTTGTCTAATTAAATGGAAAACGCCGTTGTTGTCAATAACCTCTGGAAAAAATACAAAATAGGTCAGCCCAAGAAGTTGGGAGATGCATTGCCATTATTTTTCTTCAGGCAAAAACTTAAAGAATTCTCGGCACTTAAAAATATTAACCTGACTATTAAAAAAGGAGAAAGATTAGGGATTATTGGTCCTAATGGTTCTGGAAAGTCCACT
>MFAZ01000026.1:0-2486 GCA_001776335.1 Candidatus Curtissbacteria bacterium RIFCSPHIGHO2_01_FULL_41_11
TATTTCAGCTTATAAAGCCAACGACGGAACAGGAGGTTAATCAATCTGTTAACAATCAATAGATTTGTGCGCAAGATGAGATTTTTTCCATATTATATTGGTACGAATTGTTAGGTTTTTTTAAAATATTATGTTAGCAATTATTTCGATAATTATTTTGTCGCTGTTGATTTCTTTCTTGACAACACTGGATTCAAGCCCCGTTAATTTGCGCTTTGGTGAGACAACGCTTTCTGGGATACCGTTGTTTTTTGTCGTATTTGTCGCCCTTATTATTGGTGCAATTCTTGCGAGCGTAAAAATAATAGTAAATTTAATTACATCAAAACTTACAATTATGGGCAAAAATAGTGATCTTAAAAAATCATATAAAACAACTGATCAACTTGAGGCGAAAGTAAATAAGTTAGAGGAAGAAAATTCAGTGCTTAAAGAGCAGATCAAGGAGCTAGCCCACACTAAGAAGGTTTCTGAATAAAATGAACAACCGAATCAATACAATTTCTTTTAATCCTGCCCGAAGTCCGCTTGACTCTAACCATTCAATGAATGGTAAAGTTCCATCGGTTCAAAGATTTGATAAATCTTTAGAGGAAGAAGGTAGAGATGAAAATACTAAAAACCAAGCTGAGAAAAAAGAGTTAGACAGACAAAAGGTGAATAATTTAGTCAAAAAGTCAAACAGATGCATTATTAGTGTTTCGTCAGCATTCCCTTGGAATATTTTCCCAAGTACGATAGAGGTGGAAGAAGGCAGAGTCACTTTTATTATCCGTCAGTTTATGTCGTCTCAGTCACACACTGTTGATATAAAAGATATCTCTAACGTTTTTATAGAAACATCTTTCTTTTTTGCAACGCTGCAAATCGTTTCCCGCACATATATCCAGAACGATATTAAAATAAATTATTTGCATAAAGAAAAAGCTAAAAAGGTAAAGATGATTATTGAGGGTTTGAGGACCTTTTTAAATAACGATATAGACACTTCAAATTACGAGGTTGGTGAATTAGTAAGTAAACTATCTGAATTACATACAAATATTCCAGAAGAAAAGATTCTGCCATTCTTGGGTCAACAAGATACTTAAAAGTTTATCGAGCTCGTTTATCCTGTCCGATGGACTAACGAACAAAGCCCGTTCGATATTCTACAATTTGACAGAAAAGCCTAGTGGGATTTTAGATAGTCAGTAAGATTAGGCGTATTCTAAATTTGAGCAGCTGAGAAACTGCATGGATTTCTGATAAACTAATTCCGGATATTTGATGATTTCCACCCAATTAGTGGTTCGGAAATCATCAACTACTCCCAGCTAAGACGTACGTACCCTGGATTTTCATTACCTTAAATGTTCCCTAAAAAAATCGACAGTTCTTTGCATAGCTAGATTAAAAGAGTCTCCTGTTAGGTTGTGGCCTCCGCTTGTATATTCATAAAGTTCGTGCGGGATTGAAGTTTTATCAAGGATAGACGATAAGTTACGGCTGTAGTTGATATCAACGACGTCGTCATTTGCAGCGTGGTGAATTTGGATCGCCCCTTTTATATTATTTAGATAATTTGTCGCCGGAACCTTTTGCCAGAAATCGCTATCTGCACTAAATTCCCCATAGGTGTTAAAAAGCTCCCGTCTTTTTCTTGCCCTTTCAGCGTTCGTATCCGGTGGACGGTAACTGTCGTCGTTAATGCTAAACTGTTGAAAGTCCTCGTATGAATAAACAGCGCCTGCCCAGATAACAGCAGCAGGAATATCACCCTTTGCTGCCAAACTTCTAAAAACAACATTGCCTGCCATGCTGTGTCCCCAAAGTCCGACCTTATCAGCATTTACAAAATCAGAAGAAGCAAGTGCGGCGCGCGCATTTAGTACATCGATTATGTAATCTGAAGAATAATATGCTCCACCCGGCTCCCCTTCGCTATCTGCATGCCCCCGAAGGTCAATCTTAAAAACCACAAATCCGTTTTTAGCAAGATAATCAACATACGAAGCATAGTTTACAAGTGTCTTGTATTGAGCTGGCGCAATATATCCATGAATAAAAATGACAGCAGGATATTTCCTTCGGTCACCCTGAGGATCTATTACGTTTGGTATCGTCAAAAGACCGTTTATTCTAAATCCGTCCGAATCATAACCTGTTAAATAGGAAGTATAATTCGAATTTCTGGAAACTTCGTTCAAACTTCCTAACGCACTTTTGTATTCTCTTTTTGCCAGATATGGAATAGTCAGATCTTCAAAAGGGAAAGGGCTTGCTTTAGTTTCGTCACCTTTTAAACTTTCAATAAAAGATTCGCTTTTTGCGCCATCGTCTTCTTTTGGCAGAAAATTTATCAGCGTAAAAACACCAATCACAAAAATTACAGGAATAAAAATTATCTTGAACACAATATTTTTCCCTACAGCCATTTATATTGTTACCAGATTATATAAGGTGCATTTGGTAAAATACCACCTAATGCCTGTAATCCTTCTTAT
>MFAZ01000026.1:2509-3535 GCA_001776335.1 Candidatus Curtissbacteria bacterium RIFCSPHIGHO2_01_FULL_41_11
TTCTTATTGTATCTATTCTGATTTTTTCAATAGTTGCAGTTAAGCAAGACTTTTTTAATTTCTTAAAAAATAATTATGCGCCGGCACAAAATTTAACCTTACCAGGTCCTGTCCCATCATCCTCACCAGCAATAACGCTCAAGCCTTTGCCTCAATCCAAAATTCTGCCAAACGGCTATCACACTTTTCAAACTTTTAATAATTGCGGCCCGGCTGCTCTTTCGATGGCGCTATCCTACTATGGTATCAATGTAGGTCAACAACAGTTAGGCGAAGAGCTTCGTCCTTACCAAAACTCCCAAGGCGATAACGACGACAAATCCGTGACTTTAGAAGAAATCTCCGAGATATCAAAGGACTATAACTTAACCGCATACCATCGCCCTAACGGTAATACAGATATAATCAAAAACTTTATTAACTACGATATTCCTATAATTGCCAGAACCTGGACAAAGGTAAATGAAGATATCGGCCACTACCGTGTTATCAAAGGATACGACCAGGGTATTCAAAGCATAATTCAAGACGATTCACTGCAGAATAGAAATTTGTGGTACACATATAGAGACTTTAATGCTATTTGGGGGAAATTTAATTTTGAATATCTTGTTCTTGTTCCAAAAGATAAACTTGGGATAGCTAAAGTTATTTTAGGTGAGGATGCAAATGAAAAAATCGCTTGGCAAAAAGCGGCAGACACTTCCAAGAAAATTTTATCCCAAAATCCAAATGATGCTACAGCGCGCTTTAACCTGTCTGTCGCACTGTATCATACCGGTGAGTTTCAAAAATCGGTGAACGAATTCGAAAAGGTTGAAAACAGACTTCCTTTTAGGACTCTCTGGTACCAAATAGAGCCGATAGAGGCATACTACAAATTGGGAAATTTTAATAAAGTTTTCGAAATTACAGATAGGATTTTAAATAATTACAACCGAGCATTTTCCGAACTATATTTAATTCGCGGCGAAATTTATCTTAAACAAGGGAATATTGCTGCTGCAAAATCTGAATTCCAAAAAG
>MFAZ01000026.1:3553-15832 GCA_001776335.1 Candidatus Curtissbacteria bacterium RIFCSPHIGHO2_01_FULL_41_11
CCAAAAAGCTGTTTTGTACAACAAAAACCTCGACTCGGCCAAAGAAGCCCTTAATAAGGTTGACTAAAGTAGATATAATGCCTTGTCGCTTAAAACACTGCTTTTTTACAGTGTCCCATTTGTCTTACTTCGACTTCGCTCAGGGCCATGGCCATGAGTTTATCGAATGGCTATAGCCAAGAAGGTGAAGGTCTTGAGCGATGGTGAGTGAAATCGAACCAGAGTCGAAAGACATGTACTACTTCTATATTCTTCGTTGTTCTGATGGTTCCCTTTATTGTGGAATGACTACAGATTTAGAAAGAAGACTAAAGGAGCACAATTCGAGCAAAGCGAGAGGAGCAAAATATTTGAGAGCTAAAAAGCCAGTTAAAGTTGTTTATTCAGAAACCTACCCAGACATCAAGACTGCAATGAATCGGGAACTACAGGTTAAAAAGTGGGCCAGAACCAAAAAAGAAGCATTAATAAAAGGAGATTTAGAGTTGCTGAAGATACTATAGTTAGATTTGCGAAACCTTAGTTCGAAAAACGAAAGATACCTAGTCCCGCAGCTTTTTGTGGTATGCCAAACGGACTATGTCGGAACTGATATAATTGCTTCATGACTGAAAATGCCCCACTTGGTGACATAGTTTTACCTGATGCTTCTAATCGAGAAGATTTACTTCGACAAGCAAATATTAGGAGGCTAGGAGAACAGTTTCGTGATACTTTGGTTGCTTCTCAGAGATTCGCTTGGTTTGGGATTTTTGAGACAGAAGACGAACTAGGAAGAACACGGCGTGTTTTTATGCTTGCAGAAAGAGAAGAGCCTGGTGTTAGTTCTGGACATAGATCACTAGCTGGTGATTTTGCAGAGTTTTCAGTTGCAGCAAGACCAGATGTATTTTTCGACATGTATTATCTTCACCAAAAAGACCCTGTTAGTCCAACAGATATTGCCCATCAAGCAGTTGCCGAAACCTACAGTACTGCGGAGCATCAAGCAAAGGTTGAAAAACTTTACGAAGAGCAATTAGTATAGATTGGAATAATAAGTTCCAACATAGTCGACCAGAGCCAGCTCGATTTTAGATTCGTTTTTGCTTTTGAAAATCTAGTTAATTATCATTGTATCTATGAGCGATCCATTAACAGAATCTGAAGACTCACAAGGATTAGAAAGCTTACGATCACAAGAGTCTAAAATTGACAAATTATTTTCACTCGCTACTGGTAAACTTGCTATGGCAAACAACAGTGACGAAGCAAAGCAGGCATTAAGTGAATGGGTTTTTTACTATCTTGCACAAGATCATTTAGCCCAATTGATTGAGAAAACGGAAAAAGGATCTGTTGAAGGTGAATCTGTGGACGATACTATAGATTCTCAAGATTTATATGACCAGATCACGAAAAACGGTAGTTGGGTAAATTCCAAAAAAAGGTTTCAAGCTCAAGAAGCAGTAGTAAGAGTCGATTTTCGCAATTTAAGATTTGGTGACGCACGCCGAATGGGACTTGATCCTGAAATGAAATATAAAAAAGTACTCAACCTTTTTTCTGCTGGTCAACCGAATGATTTCCAGTCCGAAGCATGGGAAGAATTAGTTGCTGAAAAACTTGAATTGGTACCGGATAAAACAGCGCCATATATTCATCCCAATATTGATGCATTAAAAGCTAGTATCAATTAAAATAAATTTTCATAATAAGTTCCAACATAGTCCAATAGAGCCAGCAAAGAGTAGAGTTGGGTGATTAGTGTATTTATTTCAAAGCTGCTTCAATTCTTTTTAATGTTTCCTCTTTTGAAAGAACTGCGAGTGATTGGTAAATAGGAGGAGTGTTGTCCGCAAAGACTGAAAGTCGAAGGGTGTTTTTAAAATCCCCTGCCGAAAGATTATTTTCCTGAATCCATTTGTCGAGTGTTTGGGTAATTGCCTTTTCGTTCCAGTTGGTTATCGATTGCAGCGCTTTTTGCGCGTTTTCGACCTTTTCTTTTCCGGGTGGTTTTTCGCTCCCCTTTTCAAAAAATATCGAAGCGTATTTGTCAAAATCTGTCAGTGTTGTCATGCGGTCACGAACTAAATTTACAATTTGAGACAGTTGCCGGTCATCTGTCCTAATCGCTCTTGATGAAAAATCTTTGATCTTTCCTATTAAATCGGGAAGAGAGAGCATTTGTAAATATTTTTTATTAAACCAGTTCAGTTTTTCGATATTAAAAACCGGACTTGTGGTATTTACCCGATCTATAGAAAATATTTTTGTAAGCTCCTCTAGCGTAAAAAGTTCTTTTTCTTTTTCACCAATGTTTCTTCTTGCAACTTCCGGCGGTGGTGACCAGCCCAAAAGAACCATAAAGTTTATGAGGGCTTGGGGAAGATATCCTTCTTCTTTATAATCCAAAATTGATTTTGCACCATGCCGTTTGGAAAGCTTTGACTTGTCGGGTCCGACAATCACCGGCAGGTGTGCAAATTTTGGAGGTTGCCAGCCCAATGCCTCGTAGAGCATCAGGTGTTTGGGTGTCGAGGAAATCCATTCGTCCCCGCGGAGGACATCGGTAATTTCCATCAGGTGGTCGTCTACAACTACCCCAAGATGATATGTGGGGAAACCGTCTGATTTTAAAATTACGAAATCCTCGATGACGTCGGATTTAAAAGAGATTTCCCCGTGAATTAAATCATTCCAACTCCAGGATTTTCCTTTTTCAACCTTAAGACGGATTGCTCCTTCGTCTTCATAGGCAAATCCTTTTTGAGTTAAGTCTTTGGCGTATTTTTGGTAAAGATCTTTTCTTTCCGATTGAATATAGGGACCAAAATCACCGCCGACATTTGGGCCTTCATCCCATGAAAGACCCAAAAAATCCAAGATTTCTAAAATTTTTTCCAGGGAACCTTCTTGCAACCTTTGGCGATCGGTGTCTTCGATTCGAACTACAAATTTCCCCTTATTTTTCCTGGCAAAAAGCCAGTTAAAAAGAACTGTCCTTGTGTTTCCAATATGGGGAACGCCTGTGGGAGAAGGTGCAATCCGGACTCTTACTTTTCGACTATGCTCAGGGTCTTCGATCCTTCGATTATGCTCACTTCGACTACGCTCAGTGTCTGCGACAGGATCTTCGACTTTCTTCATGGTAAAATTGTAACACCAGCTGATGTTATACTCAAAATGACATGTCGACTTTGACAGAGGCTGCAATTTTTTCGAAAAAAGCTTCTATTTGGCTAGCAATAAGTGTTGTTGTTTTGATTTTTTTGATGATTTTTTTCGGAGTCGCCGGGAGTATTAAAAATGCTCTTTTTCCTGCACCTCCCCTTCCTGCTACAGTTGCTTTTGGCAAATTGCCCAGAATGGATCTTTCTGAAGGATATAAGAGTGCAAGCAGTACCACATATAGCCTTGAAACTGTAAGCGGGGATCTGCCTGTTTTGCCTGGTGGGGCAAAAGTATTTGAAATTTCCGCAAACGTGCTTTCTTTTGGCTCGATTGAGGATCTTAAGACCAAGGCTTCCCGAATCGGTTTTAGCGGCCAGAGTGAAGAAATTGCAGGAAAGGTGAAATTTACCGATCCCCAGGATTCTAACCGGGTACTTTTGATGGAAAGCGTAACGGGAAATTTTACGTTGAGGTCAAACTATGCGACAGATCAAAGTATAATTACTTCCAAGCCTCAAAGTCTTGAAGACGCAATAGAGAAAGCGAGCAGATTCTTGCTGGAGTTCGGACTTTTGGAGATTGAATTTCCGGCAGAGAAGATTAAAACCGAGTTTATTAGGATAGACGGTAATAGTCTTACCAAGGTCCAAAGTCTTTCCGCTGCTAATTTGGTTCAGGTCGATTTTTTCAGAGGCGATCTTGATAAATTAGCTGTCATCTGGCCTCGCGACACGTCTGCACTTACCAGCGTTTTGGTTTCTCAGTTAAAAGTAGTTTCGGCAGATTTAAACCTGCAACCGATTAAAAAAGACAGTTTTGCCAGTTATCCATTAAAAGGAGTATCCAAAGCCTTCGAAGATTTAAAGGCCGGAAACGCAGCTTTTGTCAGACCGATTAAAAACAGCGACATTACGATTGTTGACGTCAAGTTGGGATATGTAGAAAGTTCCAAAAACGCAGAGTATTTAGAACCAGTTTATCTGTTTTTGGGCCAGGATGATCAAATCGGTTATGTTCCTGCGGTAAGTGATTTGTGGCTTAAGTAGTTGGTGGACTTACCCAGTGATGATTGGCAAAAGTCCATTCTATTAAATCTTTTGACTCCTTAAATCTGTCCAGAGATCCCAGAATTACAATAATAACCGTATTACCATTTCTTGTGGTTTTTGTTATTAAAATTTCCTGCGCCAGGACGGTTTGACCGGTTTTTATTCCTTCAACACCTTCTACTTCTCCCAATAGTTTGTTAATGTTTTCCAGGTAGTAGGTTTTTGTTTGAAAAACGTCTGTGACAACAGTGCTTTTTGTGGAAACAATTTTTGATATCAGAGGGTTTGCGACAGCGACTCTTGCGAGTTTTGCCAAATCTTTGGCAGTTGAATATTGCATAGGATCATCGAAGCCTTCGGGGTTTGTGAAATGTGAATTTTTCATTTCTATTTCCTGGGCCTTTTGATTCATTTCTTCTACAAATTGTTCTGTAGTCGGAGCACAAGAATATGAAAGAACAGAAGCTGCATCGTTTCCGGAGTTTATTAATAAGCCGTAGAGAAGAGCTTTTGCGGTTACAACGTCTCCTGAAGTCAAACCCATTTGTGTCGGTTCGTGTTCGTATGCCCTAACAGTAATAGTTTGATCAGAAGTGCATTTTTCAAGGGCAACCAGCGCAGTCATAAGTTTTGTTGTGGAAGCGGGTAGCTGGCGGGCGTTTGGGTTTCTTTCAAAAAGTGTCACGCCGGTTTTTGCATCAAGAATTACAGCAGCTTTCGATGTTATAGGCGGAGCATCAGTGAAGTTTTCATTTTTAACAGGATAAGCATAGAGTTTTGGAATGTCTTCTTTTGGTATATATTTTTTTATTTGACTTTGGAAATTGGAAGTTTTTGAAAAATAAATGAAGGCAGCCAAAGATAAAATAACCAAAGCTGCAACAGAGGCTCTTAGTGCTTTCACGATACTTTAAGCTTGAGTTCTTTGAGGGTTTGGGGGTCTGCTGCGCTTGGAGCGTCCATAACCGCAGTTTGACCTGATCCTGTCATCGGGAAAGCGATGACTTCCCTGATACTTTTTTCGCCTGCAATTATTGCTGCGAAACGATCGAGTCCAAGAGCTATTCCACCGTGAGGAGGTGCACCATATTTATAGGCGTTTAAAAGGTGACTAAAATCTTTTTCAATTTTTTCATCGGTGTAGCCCATCACCTTGAAGACCTGTCTTTGGATTTGGGGTTTTGTGATTCGGATACTTCCCCCTGCAATTTCTTCGCCGTTTAAAACTAAATCGTACTGGTAGGATAGAAGTTTGTCCAAATTTTTCGACGCCATTAAATTCGCAACATCTTCTTCTTTGGGAGCACAGAACGGATTGTGTGAGAATGTGTAGTGTTTTTCTTTTTCGTCATATTCCAAAAGCGGAAAATCAACAACCCAAGCAAAAGCCAGAACATCATCATTTTTTCCGTCAGCTGACGGATTTCTTAAGTCGAATTTGTCGGCCTTAAATTTTTTCATTGCTTCTTCATAGGTAAAGATTGGGAAAGGGTCTTTTAGCACTTTCTTGCCCAAAGATTTTGCAGTTGATTTATACATGTCTTCTATTAGCTTCATTATGTCCTCGCGCTCGATGAAAGCCATTTCGATATCGACTTGAGTATGTTCAAAACCCCTATCTGCTCTTAAATCTTCGTCACGAAAGGCGCGCGCAAATTGATAGTATTTTTCAAAACCGGCAACCATCAAAAGCTGTTTGTATTGTTGAGGTGACTGAGTGAGTGCATAGAATTTTCCCGGTTGCAAACGGGAAGGAACCAGAAAGTCGCGGGATCCCTCCGGAGTAGTTTGTGAAAGATATGGTGTTTCAATTTCTATGAAGTCTTGGCCGTTAAGGTAGGCGCGAAATAGTTTTGCGATTTCGTGTCTGATTTTTAGATTTTTTTGCAGTCTCTGGCGCCTCAGATCAAGATAGCGGAATTTTAATCGAAGATTTTCTTCAATATCGTAGCCGTCTCCTTCTGTTGGAATGGGTGGTGTTTGCGCTTTACTGTAAATTTCCAGATTTTCTATTTCGACTTCGATTTCTCCGGTAGGCAGGTTTTTGTTGATCAAATTTTCCGGTCGTTTTTTGACGGTCCCTTGAATTTTCACAACATCCTGGGGAGAGACATCATATTGCTTTTTAGCAACGGTTTGAATTACTCCGGAAGAATCCTTGATGTCCAAGAAGGAAATTTTGCCGTGGTCACGGATTGTATCTACCCACCCAAATAAAGTTACTTTTTTGCCGATTAGACCGTTGGCATGAACTGCTAGTGTCCGATTCATAGTAAGATCCTTCGTCGTTTTACAAAGCAAAACTTCTCAGGATGACAGAAAAATTTCAGTCATTTTAATTTTCCTGTCAATTTTAACCTAAATGAATTTGACAAGCAAAAAGAAATTCTGATAGCATTCTTTCTAATATCGGCAAAATGGATTTGAATCTTTTAGTACTATCTCTCCTTTCACTTGGTCTCTTGCTTTTGGGCAAGCGGCAGTGGGAGGTAATGGCTTAGAACAGAAAAAGCCAAAGCTTGAAGCAATACCTCCCAACGGGAGGTTTTTTTATGGCAAGGAGGTGAATATGGAAAGGCTCAACTATGATATTGTTCAAGAAGCAAGTGGCATTGCCAGATATGCTTTTAATAGAGTTCTTAAACAAACAAAAAATCATACTATGCCACTGGATGATGTCAATTTAGTGAAAAGGCCACTAAACGGATATCCAAGTGAAATTGACGAGGCAGCAAGACTCATGTGGATTAACACGGATCCAACCATAATTAGAGATGAAATGGAAAGAGTTGCCGAAAGAGCATGGTTCAGGAGTGATTACCCAAGTGATTAATTCTTAAATCCTTCACTTTTAGCTGAATCGTGCCGTTTGCGGCATAACGATCTTCTGCAATGGTGTAGACAAGATCTATTTTGTATCCCGGCCGGATTTGAGATCTAAATTCGCCAAGGTGGAAACCAATTGCGTTTATGCTATCTATATAAAGTTTGAGATGAATACTTTCCGGCCCGACTCCCCTAACATCTTTAACCGTCATGTTTTTGGTCATAAAAAGCGGCTGTGGGTTGGCAACACCAAATGGTTCAAATATTTCTGCCGTTTTTAAATTTTCCATATTTATATCATCTGTTTCCAATTCGCATTCTATTTCCAATCTTCTCGCTAAAATTTCTTCGGTTATTATTTTCCTTGCGTATTTGTTAATGCTGTCTTTAAAGACTTCTATGTGTTGAGTTTCTATCGTAAAGCCGGCTGCCATTGGATGACCACCTGCATCCACCAGATACTGACTGGATGCACGAATGGCCTCTATTATGTTGAAGCCCGGGATTGAGCGGGCTGATCCTTTTGAAAACTTTTTACCACGCGAGATTACGATCATTGGTCTGTAAAAAGACTCGACAAGGCGAGACGCGACAAGCCCGATTACACCTTCATGCCAAGTGTCGTGTTGAACGACACCAATTAAAACTTCTTCTTCGACAAGAGATCTGGCATGATTGATGGCTTTAGTTGTCAGATCCTGTCTTCTGGTATTTGTCTTTGAAAGAATTTGGGCAAGAGAATCTGCTTTGTTTTGACTTCGGGCACATAAAAGCCGGAGCGAATCAAGGCCGTGTTCTATTCTCCCCATTGCATTAATTCGTGGCGCAATGATGTGACCGATTTCATGAGTTGTGACCGGCCAGGTTATGTTTGATGCTCTTATCAGGGCTTTTATTCCCGGCCTTTTCGTTTTAGCTATTTGTTCCAGTCCCAGTTTTACGATTGCACGATTGGCGCCGATTAGAGGAACAAGATCGGCGACTGTTGCCAGTGCGGCCAGTTCAAGTTTTTCCAAAAGTTGATCTTTGTAAGAAGGTTTTTGTGACTCCACGATTTCCCAGGCGAGGCGCCAAGAAACTCCGGCTCCACAAAGTTCTGTGGAGTGAACAAGTGCAGTCGGTTGAGGTTGGTTTTTTGGAAGCACATGATGATCTGTTATGACGATATCAATTCCAAGTTCTTTTGCGTACCTGACCTGCTCAACTGCCGTGACCCCCTGATCCACAGTGATAATCAGGTCGATATTTTGTTCTTTTTTAAGTTTTAATATTCCCTGTTTTGAAAGACCATAACCTTCAGTAATTCTGTGGGGCACGTAGGGCATAACTTTTGCCCCCAGATCATGAAGAGTCTCCCACATTATTGCGGCTGCACACAAACCATCGGCATCATAGTCGCAGTAAATTGCAATGTTTTGGTTTTTTTTTATCGCTGTTACTATTCTTTGCCTGCCTTTTTCTATTTGAGACAGTTTTACGTTTAAAATAATCTCCAGTGTAGGATTTAAAAATTCATTGAGTTTTTTTTTGGTATCCAGTCCCCTGTTTTTGGCGAGTATTTCTAATAACCATTTGGGGCTTTTTTTATCTGGGGCCTTGGCTCTGATTTTCCATTCGTAAGCTCTGGTCATGGTCACTATTTTAGCAGGAAAGGCAGATTTGTAGGATAATGTATTTGTTATGGAAGTGATTCCTGCGGTTAAAAAAGTTTTACAGACTCTTATAAAAGAGGGGTTTGAGGTCGCGGTTGTCGGTGGCGCGGTGCGGGATATTTTATCCGGTAAAACTGTTTTCGACTGGGATCTGACAACAAATGCCGAGCCCGAGCAAATTTTGAAACTGTTTGGCGACGCTTTTTATAACAATAAATTCGGGACAGTTGGAATCCCATTTGATGGGGGCACAGTCGAAGTCACTACATATAGATCCGAGGAGGGATACTCAGATAAGCGTCATCCCGACCGTGTGATTTGGGGAAAGACACTGGAGGAAGATCTCAAAAGACGGGATTTTACGATTAATGCTATGGCTCTTCGCTTCGCTCAGGGTAAACTCTTCTCGAAAGATGTGGTTGACCCATATGGAGGACAGCAGGATCTGAAGAAAAAGCTGATAAGAACTGTGGGTGATCCAGACGAAAGATTCAGTGAGGATGCTCTGAGGCTACTCCGCGCAGTTCGTTTTGCTACAACTTTAGGATTTGAAATAGAAAAAGATACACTTTTATCAATCAAGAAAAATGCGCAACTTATCGAATCTGTTTCCGGAGAACGAATAAGAGATGAGTTGTTTAAGATAATAGACTCAGAAAATGCGTATGAGGGAATAATGCTTTTGGTGGAAACCGGGCTTCTCAAGGAAATTCTGCCGGAGCTTGATATTTGTTTTGATGTCCCGCAAAAAAGTCTGAAGCGCCATCATATTTTTGATGTTGGAACTCATAATGTAATGAGTCTCAAATATTGCCCAAGCCATGACACAATTGTCCGGTTGGCGACACTTTTACATGACGTTGGAAAAGCGAAAGTTGCCGATGTGACAGATGAGGGTGTTCGTACTTTTTACAATCATGAAGTTGTTGGCGGAAGAATAGTTTTGAAAATTGCCGAAAGACTTCATTTATCGAAAGATCAGAGAGAGAAACTTTTTAGGCTTGTCAGGTGGCATCAGTTTACGGTTAATGAAAACCAAACGGACAAAGCACTGAGGCGTTTTGTTAAAAATATTGGAGTTTTCAACATTGAGGATATGATGGATTTGCGAGTCGGAGACCGGCTGGGTGGAGGTTTGCAACAGGCGGAAAGTTGGCGGCTTAAACTTTTCAGACAAAGATTAAAAGATGTTTTGAAAAAACCATTTACGATTCGTGATCTTAAGATAAACGGGGATGACGTCATGAAAAGTCTTAATATTAAACCGGGGCCGGAGGTAGGAAAAATATTAAATAAACTTTTTGACGAAGTTTCTGATGATAAAGAGAAAAATAAAAGAGAGTATTTGCTCGTGCGACTTAAGAAGCTGTAAACTTTTTCTTCCCTGTTATCAATTTATTCCAAACAACCAAGAGCGGCGAAGCGTTAAATATCGATGAATATGTGCCGGAGATAACCCCGATAAGAAGTGCCAGAATGAAATTTTTTGTAGACTCACCGCCAAATAAAAGCAATGCCAGTAGTACAAAAAGTACGGTGAGCGAGGTATTGAAAGACCGGGCCAGTGTCTGAACAATGGAGTGATTAACAACTTCCTCAAAAGAAGAATCATCGTACTTTTTAAGATTTTCTCTTACTCTGTCGAAAACGACAATTGTGTCGTGAACAGAAAATCCAAGAACCGTTAGGAGTGCGGTAATGAAAAGCGAATCAACTTCGATGCCAAAAAAGTGGCCGAGGAGGGCAAAAATTCCGACGACAACAATAACATCATGGATGAGAGCGATAATTGTGCAGACTCCAAAAGCTAAAGGGGAAGCAGGTTTTGCAACTTTTCTAAAAGCCCAGGTAACGTAGGTGACGATTGCTACAATTGAAATGCCGACGGCGGTTGCTGCTTTTTTTGTTAGTTCTTTGGAGATTACCGGCCCGACTGTTTCAAGGCGCGCATCCTCTGTTTGACCGTAGGATTCTCTTAGTTTGTCCCGTATTTCATTTATCTTTGTCTCGTCTGTTGGCACCATTCTGATTATTGTCGACTGGTCTGTAGTATTGGCAGCGGATGAAACTTCTGCACCCTGTGCGCCGATAAGATTTTTAACATCTGAGGCTGAAATTTGTTGAGAATCTTTTTGGGCATCCGTAAATTTTATTTCCCATAATGTTCCGCCTGCAAAATCTATTCCAAGGCGAAGTCCCCAAATAGATAGGGCGACAACACCCGGAATAATAATCAGTAGCGAAAGGACAAAAAATAAATTTCTGTATTTTATGATGTTCATGTTAATTGCACTCTAAGGAGACAACCTAATTCGGTTTTCTCCTTAGTATTCCTCTTTCCCTTTTATGGACAAATTTAAACTGGCATAGCCAGATTTAAATTTAATTTTAGTATTTTTCATTTTTAAATCTTTCGTACCCAAAATATTCTGAGCAATGTTCTCGAAACCGTTATAGCGCTAAACATTGACACCAAAATTCCAATTGCAAGAGTCAGTGCAAATCCCCGAATTGATCCGGTTCCAAAATAAAAAAGGATTGCAGTGGTAATTAGGGAGGAGACGTTTGAATCACGGATTGATGACCATGCCCTATTGAAACCGGCATAAAAGGCTTCATGCATTGGCTTACCCCATCTGATTTCCTCTTTTATTCTTTCGAAAATTAAAATGTTGGCGTCTACTGCCATGCCTATTGAAAGAACATATCCGGCAATACCGGCTAGAGTTAGGGTGACCGGGATAAGTTTGAATACCGCAAGAGTGATCAGTGAGTATATAAAAAGGGCGATGACGGCAAATATTCCCAAAGATCGGTAATAGAAAATCATAAAGACAGCAATTGAAGTTAAACCAATGATTGTTGCGGTTATGCTTTTTTGAATTGCATCGCTGCCGATTGTTGGTCCAACTCTGCTCTGACTTTCAATTTTCAGGGGCGTTGGAAGCGCTCCCGCATTGAGCTCTATTGACAATTGTCGAGCTGCCTGAGAGGTGAAATTTCCCTCAATAATCGCATTTCCATCCGTAATCACTGCATTAACCACAGGAGCTGATATCATTTCTTCATCCAGGAAAATAGCCACCTGTCTGCCAACGTTATTTCTGGTTATTTCTTCAAATTTTTTTGCGCCTTCCGGATTGAAGGCAAGAGACACAACATACCCGGGCTTTTGAGGATCCTGACTCGGTTGGGCAGAAGCCCTTTTTAGCTCTGAGCCGGAAAGGCCAGAGGACTCGAAATAATCGGGAAATGCTGCAAGTGTCGCTTCCGGTGGAGCATCCGCTTTTATAGTCCTAAATTCCAAATGAGCTGTTTTTTTGACGGTTGCGACGGCTTTATCGATGTCTTTGATTCCGGGGATTTCAACGAGAAGTCTATATTGATCTTTTGTTTTGGCAGTCTGGATGACAGGTTCTGAAACACCCAGAGAATTAATCCTGTTTTCCACGATGTTTTTTGCAGATTCCAGTGCATCATCTCTGTTTTCCTCATCTATATTGGTCATGTCTGCGGACATTGTCAGATGCACTCCGCCGGCAAGGTCAAGGCCGAGTTTTGGTTCAAGATCTCTTTTTATGAAATTTTTGAGAGGCTGG
>MFAZ01000026.1:15845-27163 GCA_001776335.1 Candidatus Curtissbacteria bacterium RIFCSPHIGHO2_01_FULL_41_11
AGAAATTATTAAACGAAAGGCGGGGTAGGTCGATATAAAGAGTTAAAAGTGTGAGTGCAATAATTAGAAAGAGCGTCTTTCTTGGACTTTTCGACATTACCCAAGATTATATTGGTGTTATGCCGGATAGACAAGTCGAGGATTTTGTTCTTTTGCTTCCAAATAAAGGAGAGGGATTTCACTTTTTGAATGTGATGCGATTATTTTCCTTAATGATTTAAGACCTAAGGTGTTTAAAAAGGCTTTTAAATCCTCAAACTTGACGGCTTCTGATGTCGATGGAGTCAAATATGATTTATAAATTTTTCTGGCTTCAGCTTGTAATTCTTCCGTATAATCCTCTTGCATTTTGTCCAGCATTGTTTCTACAAGGATATGACTCATATAACGAATAAGAGTGTCTTCCAATGCTTGACCTGTTCTGGTTATCTCCGCGTCCGTCGAATCGTTTCCATCTCTGTTTATCCTTATTACAAATTTAATTTCTGCTCCATCTAGAACGGTTTGTCCAGTTTCATCTTCCTCCAGGAAGCTTTTATAGGTTTGCACGGCGACATCAAGGTTGTCTTGATTTATGACCGGGTATTCTTGCGGAGGAGTAATTATACCCTGTTCAATTGATCTTTCGAGTGCTTCCGTCCAGAAAGGCTCGTGGGGGTAATGATAATATCTTGGAGTTCTAGCATGTAGCAAGAAGTTCTGGATGACAGTTTTTGCCAATTCCCATTCTGCAAATGTTTTAAGTTCTATGTCATCATTTTCGATATCGGCAAATTCACCCGCATTTATAAAAACTTGTGGAGGGTAGATGCTTTCATCTTGGAACGAGGGCGGTAACTTGGCTGGAGGCGTTGTTTGGTTACGCACTTTATGCGTTATATCGTAAATTTTCTGAAATTCTTCAGGGTCTATAAAGTTAAAGCTATCTTGGGGTAAAGTAGGAAGATCCGGATAAAATTCTTTTAGAGATTCAATCGCGATCTTAATTATTTCATCTACTCTTTTTGGTCTTCCCAAGCTTTCGGAAGAAAGAATGTTAATGACGGTCTCTGTCGGACTACTTTCGATTTGGATTAGTTTTTGCACTTGGGGTTCTTGTTTATTGATTGGTCGCTTTTTTGGTTGAGTTTGAACAGGTCTTTTATGCCCCGATTTTCGTTTTTTCTTTTTATCTTTTCTTGCTGCTCTTTTTTGCTCAATGATTTCAGTTGTTGAATCTTGAACTGCATCTTCATCGTGAACGGTTGTTGCGGGTTTTTCTGCCAGGGTATTTAACTCTCCGTTTTCTATTAAAGTCTCGCTCTGTTTTTCATCAACTTTCTCTGTCGATTCTTCGGCCTGGATCTTTTCATTTGTGTCTTGGGTTTGTGAAATTTCTTCCGGGGTTATCTCCGGCATAAAATCCCTTAAGAAGGAAAATGCAAGCTCGCTTCTTCTGAAAGCTTGGAATAAGCTTTTGGGAGATTCAAGGCCTCTCTTTTTGATTTCTCCTTTGACCTCAACATATGCTTGGCGGTCCTCGTTGACTTTGAAACCCCACCCTTGAGGCCAATGATCAGGAAGAACGAACCACCTCTTGTTTCGAAATTTTGCCCATTTGAACATCCGTTTCACAAAATTGCCTTGAGCATGTTCGTAAAGCATTTGCTTTACCGCATCGTGGTGATCTTCAAAAATGTATACAGCATTCTTTCCGTCAATTCTAACTGTTGAAACAACTCCTCTACAGATTATATCTAGGCCTTCCTCTTTTTCTATAGTGTCTCTCATCTCATTTGCAAACTTTATTACCTCCGGGTCTAGATGTACTGCGGCTGTATTTGGAATATCTTCAACCAGTTGTTCGCACATTTTTCTAAGTGCGGAATTATTTGCTTTTACCTGCTTCTCGGAAGTCAACGAATCAGGAACTATATTCATAAGAGTTCTGAAAAGAGTAACTGATCCAGCAGAAGCAATTAACTGCGATCTTTCTTTATCCATAGCTTCAGGGAAAAAGTCACTAAAATCTTCTGCTACCATCAAGATGGCGCCGTCCCCTGCCTCTATTCCTGTTGGGTAATGAAAAGCCTCTGGTTTTGGCGTGATTCTTCTTTGTGCAAATCCATGGAAGATGACCTCGTTACTTCTTAAATCGTGGTAGTATGTGTCTTCCACGTTTTTTTTAGGAAGAAACCTGACACTAGTTTTAAGATTTATTTGGCCTGTTCCGATACCGAAGACGCTTTCGAGTGTTTGTTGAGCTTGGTCGAGGGTAGCTTGAACGGCAGGATGACGATCAAGGCGCTCTGCCTCTTTCCATACGTGTTCAGGGACATCGTGTTCCGTTCTTTCCACCATCCAGGAAGTATATCAAACCTATAGTCGTGGGTCAAGAAGTTTTAGAGTCTCACCATTTCGTCTTCGTCGCCAATTAGCATGACGCGGGGCTTGGAGAGAATACCCATTACAAACGGGTCGCGACGGCTTTTTCTGAAGGCAAATTCCTCTTCCGTCATGGGAGTAAAATTTATTTCACGACTTCTTCTTGTTTCTTCTTCGCGAACCATTGATCCAAGCTCCGGTAGAACTATGGTTCCTACGACAAAAAGATCGACGTCTGTTGTTGTATAGGGCTTACCACGAACAAAAGAGCCTGAAAGCATAGCATATTTTACTTTTCCGATTTTTGTCTTGTTTTTAATAATGTTGCCTCCGAGACCAACAGATTTATTGATGATTGATAGAAGTTCGAAGTAAAAAAGGTGGTCTTTTTTGGCAGAATAATATCTTCGATTTGCCCTCCATTGGGAAGACAGCAGCCCTGTTTTCTCCAGACGCGCCAGCTCACGTCTGACTGCGTTTATTTCTTCTTCGACGCGTCTGACAATATCCCGGACGTGATAAACCTGATCCGGATTGCTTAGGAACAATTCGAGAATTTTTACTCTAACTTTCGAGATTAATATGTCTATTAACATTGCTAAATTAAACTAGGCAGAATTTTTTTCAGGCTGAGGCAGTTTGTTCAGTATTGTATATCATTACCTGTTGGAACCACTTGTATCCAGATCAAACCTCTGTCAAATTCGACTTCTTTACCCTTGGGATCAATGTATTTGGTTCTGGAAGTTCTATTTTCCTTGATCCATTTTCCTTCTTGTGCCTTTCCGTCTATAAAAAACAAGGCTTTGCCGGATCCTTTTGTACCATAGAGCAGATGCCCGTCAGGATAACCATCATTTGCATCTGTTTCGACCTCAAACTGAACGACAAGGTTCTTGGCAAAAAGATTTTCATTTGTCAGCGGATCGATTTGTGCAGTTTGACCATAGAATTTTTTGTATGTGTTTAGCGTCTTGTCATATTGCCAAATTGATGTGTAATCCGGTTGGTTAGCCCAAAAGGTAACAGTTATTGGCTTTTGATCTCCACGAGATTCCAGGTTGGCATCGTCTTTAAATTTCCAGGTGACAAAATTTTTGTCCCATCTTACGCCCTTATCGTCTTCGGGGCCCCAGTTCCTTTTATCTGCTGCTTCCCAAAGCTTTTTGGTGGTTGAATGTACATTGTGAGGAGCCAGTTGGTCGGTACCACGCCAAAAGGTGGGAAAGCCCAAGCCAAACTGATCCATGTCGAGGATTCCGTATTGTTTAATTTGACCAAGAGCATCTGCCGGTCCATCGGTATTTGCTCCCCCTACATGGGCATAAAGAGCGTCATACTCTGATAACCAATCCAGGTAATATGTGCGGGCGCTCCTTATCGGTGCAATATCCCCCGCGTCCTGACACAGGAACATGGCTAAATGTCTGGTGATTCCACCTTCTGCAACTGCCTCATAAACAACATCTGCTCTGGTTAAACCAATGGCCGGTCTTGATTCGGCGTGATTTTCCACCATCACTGCAAGTGGTCTCCTTTTCTCCCAAGTGTCTTCGCGTGCTTTGGTATACATTGCCCCGTTTAGAGGACAAGGTCTATCTTTGGTTCCCTCTTCCGACCCGGAAGTTATGTCGGTCAGATTTCCAAATGGGGTAGAGATACTTACAGGACCCGAAAGAAATTTATTAAATACCATGTACGAAATTCCTGCGGAAGCAGCATATAAAACGATGCTTCCTATTATAAAGGTTAATATTTTTTTGCTTTTCAAATTTTGTTTCCCGAATTAAACTCGGTGGGCAGCTTTTTCGACTACCTCTTTCTCCTCCTTTGAGAATTGATGACTGCCTGCTTTTGCCGAAATGACATTTTTGGCGTAAACTCTCGTTCCATTTCTAGTATGAAGCGATGATATAACAATACCATTATTTTCTCCATCTAAAAAGGCGGCAACAAAGCTCTGGTCTCCGCCGGTGTCTTCAAAAGGGTTAAACCGGATAAGAGCATGTTTTTGAATATTGAACTTGTTTGCAATTTCTAATTTGGCAATTTCTTCGACAAGCTGATTCACTCTTTTTTCGGAAAGATCCACTCTGGCGTGAATCCCCTCTAGAATTTGTTCCAGGTTCAAATTCTTTGTGCCGTGGGCTAATTTTTTATAGCCAGCGACAATCTTAAACAGGTAAAAATTTAAAAGTGCCAGCCAGATGATTACAATTGTGAGAACAATATTGGTTGGGGAAAATAGCATTTTGCAGCATCTTGGATTAGCAATGCACTTCGTTGAATAATTCTAGTACCCACTTTTTTACCATGGGTGACGTTTGAAGTCAATGGTTGGTTAATTGATCTTTATGTTAAGATTGTTTTCAAATGCCGTTTAAAACTAGAAAAAGGAAAGAGTCTGCGAAGGAGAGAAGGTATGCCTTCATCGAAAATAAGCAGAGCTTTTCGTTGAATAAAGTCGTGTATCAAGGAGCCGACAAGGCTCGTTCTTCTTACAGGGACCATGTGCTTGTCACTCCGGATGAGGGTAAAAAGATTGAAGAAGTAGTAAATACCGGATCTGATCTTCTTAAGATTGTTGCTGCCGCTTCAGTAATCGTAGCGGTTCAGGTTGTTCTGAGCTTGACACTTCGCTAAACTCTATGTTATTGTTGAGGCTAATTGAAGCTAACTAGCCTCAAGTTGAAGCTAGACCCGTTCGACAACTCAGGTTTCAATACTGAGTGAGTTGAAGGATAGACTTCTGTATCTTCACTGCCTGAAGGAGGTGATAACGGAAAATGGCTACTATGTATTGTGTTAAATGCAGAGCAAAGAGAGATGATCCCAACGCTGAAAAAGTTACAATGAAAAACGGCAAGCCCGCAATGAAAGGAAAATGCCCAGTTTGCGGTACTGCAATGTTTAAAATTGGTGGATAAGTCAGTTGTTTTTGAAAAACCCCCAAGAACACTTCTTTTGTGCTTTTAGGGGTTTTTCTGCGGAAAATTAGCCAGATGCAACCAGGCTGATTAGGAAGTTGGGTATGTTGTATAGCAATTTGAGAATACCTGGCGGGTATTTGTAGAGTTTGGCGTACTCCTGGTTAGTTTTTTCTCCAAAAGATTCTTTTTTGAAGTCCCATATGATTTTTGTAGTTTGATTTGTTTCCTTTTTGATAAACAGGGATAGTTTTTCAAAACCGGTATTTTGGCTGGCATTTAAATTGGCATGCTCAGGATCACGGGCAGAATCGAGAGATTGTTTATCAGAAATCACTGCAGGCAGAACTTTGTTGAAAATACTGGGATCTTCGCCTTGGGGCATTTCCAATGTTACCTGGATGGTGTTTTTGTCTTTGGTAAATGATGGATCATATTTAAACCTGATGGCGGTAATTTCTCCCTGGGGAGTTTCCATCTCCCAAAAATAATCTGTGGTGTCAAAACCCTGAATTGGCCGCGGGATTCCCTGTGGTATGTAGACAATTTTTGAAAAATAGTTTTCGAGATCGCGGTTTATGGCTTCGGTTGTTGGTTTTATCGTTTTGAAACTTATTGAAATGGCAGCCGCCATAGTAATAATTATGACAAGAACGAAGAGCGCAGCTATTACAATTGCCGCTTTTTTCATTTACCAAATAATTAAAGCAGAATGGACAATAGGCTGCAAATTAATCTAAGATTAAATTAGCTTGAAAGACGAAGATTTTTCCGGAATCCATCCTGATTCGTTTCCTCCTGCAAATGATCCAGGAATCAAGTCTCAGTCTCGGGCTGAAGTAACCCCGCCACCGGGTCAATTGTTGCCCGACCCTTCTGCTCCCACTCAACCAGAGACTCCAGTGCTTTCTCCTCCAACTAATATGGATGACGAAAATCATTCTAAATTTAGCTTTTTAAAGAAGAAGATTTTTGTATTGGTTTTCCTTTTATTGTTTCTGGTAGCAGGATCTGCAGGCGCCTTTTTTTACCTCAATAAGAAGGTCACTGGCTACACTTTAATTCCTGATGACACGCATTTTTACTTAGCGTTATCCGTAAAAAAGCACCCTCAGGTACAAAAGCTTTTAGATTTGGGAAGAATGATGCCGGGCGGGGAGAAGATGATTAAATACTTAGATGATCACAGGTCTGAGCTTTTTGGAGCCAGAAAGGATCCGTTCAAAAACATATTGGATTTAGCGGACACGGAGGTTTTTTTAGCCAAAATTTCCAGTGATCCCCCACCTGTAATAATTAGTTCTGGAAGAACTAATACAACAAGTACTCTTGAACATCTAGTTAATATCGTCGAGTTTAAAAACAGTAAGGCCGAAAAAGACGCGTTTAAAAAATTAGGTGATGACAGCAACATTATTTTGACTAACGAAGCATATGGGAGCGCGCAAGTTGCAAAACTAGAGTTGAAAAGCCAGAGCGAAGAGGAGAAAACAGACACTTTTTCAACAGGCCTACTCCCCTATCAGGTAACGCTGCCTCTTTCAAAGTCGATTTTTGCGACATCAATTAATAAATATCTGATTGCCGCTGAGCAGGAAGATGATGTAAAAAAAGTTATAGATATTGCAACAAATGCCAAGGAGAAAAAGTTGGTAAGCTTAGCAGAAGACGAAGACCACACAGAGGTTTCGAGCCACTTTCCCAAAGAATATTTAGTGAAATTTTATCAAAGGCAGGTTCTTGCCCCTTTTTCAAATTTGTCACCGGGAACAACTCTACCGCTAATTGGTGGGAATTATGATACTACTGAGCAAAGTGCCGAAGGCGACAATGTTTTTACTACAAAAAGAGGTCTTTCGATTGTCGCACAGGACAATGGCGTCGATTTCACTTCTTACCAACTTACGAAAAAATCAAGAATTTCGGAAGGACTAAAACACGGTTTCACTATCGAAAATTCTTTGGCAAACAGACTGCCCTCTGTTTTTAATTCTAATCAGCCTTTTATATATACCGAAGTAAAAAATATTAAAGGCGCTATTGAAGACCAGTTAGAACAACTTGAGGATGTAGCTAAAAATTCTAGTGATGAGAACCAGAAGAAAAATTTTGAGGATGCAAAGAGAAGAATTGAAGATTTAAAGAAAAAATTTAAAGAGGAATTTGAGATTGATGCAGATTCTGATTTGCTCTCGTGGATGGAAAGCAACGCGGCTATGATTTTTACTGCCGGTTTTGGAGGGAAAGCACCTGAGCTATTATTCGTTTTTGAAGTCGATAACGCAAATGATGTTGAGACAAAACTTTCTAAAATAAAATTAAGAGATTATTCCGAGCTTCAAAAACAAAGTGAGACTTTATCCAGAGATAGTATAAGGCGATCGGACTTGAGTCAGATGAGACGTGCTCTCGAGTTGTATTATCAAGATGAAAGACGGTATCCAAAAACTCAACAAGAACTAGAGGGAGAATATATTTACAAATTGCCGAAAGATCCAAAAACGGAAGAGCTTTATGTTTATAAATCTCTAAATAACGGGGGTGGTTATGAGATAAGAGCGAATCTTGAACTTTCCGAACCTCTGGTTGTAACAAACCAAAGCGCTGAGATTGGTTACTCCTATTATGATAAGGTATCTAAAATTCCTAAAATTTCCGCCAAGGTCGACACATACAACGATATTAATTTTTATTCATACCCTCTCTACTCTTATAAGGATGACCAGTATACTTTTCGTTTTGCTGCAGACGGAAATTTTGCGGTGATGTCTTTTGGTACAAGTGATCAATCAATGAAAGATATTTTTGATTTCGAAAAAACTTCTTCTAATACTCTTGCTACGGAAGTTTCGTGGCAGGAACAGTTTGCAAGGGCACCAAAAAATTTGGGTTCTGTGGCGTATATTGTTCCCGAAAATATCATGGGGCTCGTGGATTACTTCACAATGAAAGAGCCTTCTTATAAAGAATACGTGAATGACGATTGGATGACTATTCTGAGAGGATATTTGAAATCACTAAAATCTATCGGCATAACGACCACTCAGGAGGGCAAAACCTTGATTTCTAATTCATTTGTGAATGTTCAAAAATTAGGAGATGATGAAAATAGAAAGGTGGAAGAGGCGCTCGATAGAGTGCTAAATGGAAAGGGAGTTGGTTCCCGTCAAAATCAAGCCAGGGATTCCGCCAGGAAAAGTGACGTTGGGCAACTGGCAACTGCGCTTCAAGCTTATTATACTTCCCCTGGAAACGGTAAATATCCAGAAACTCTGGATGAACTTACCAAAAGTGGGGATATTAAAATTGTCCCTAAAGACCCAGCCACAAACGAAAATTACGGATATTTAAAGTGTAATAATGCCGAAGTTGCTGTCTATGCAAAACTTGAGGATACCGGAACATACTGGGTGTGGAGTTCTGAGACAGGTCGAGCAGTTGACTCTAAAGTTGCTTCAGCACCTTCGAGTTGCAATGTTTTTGGGGAGAAGTCGGGCTTAAACTGGAAGAATTTGCTACCCATTTAATTCGGATCATTAATTAGGAAATTATCTGCTGTTTTGTTTATCGGCCTTCTTTTATCAAAAACCCCCTAAGGGATTTTATGGAGTAGTAAAGAGCGAAGAATAGAACTACGGCAAGGAGTTGATTCACCAAATAGAAAAGGTTGGATGAGTTGTTCAAAATAGATTTTATAGCGAAAAATTCAAAAACCACCAAACCTGAAAGGGAAATTAAATTATCCAAAAGAATAACAATTAATTGATTTGGATTAGTTAAACCTGCGAATACATTTATTAATATAATTGAGAATATGGAAATGTAAAAAGGAAATGGAATAATTTCTTTAAACAGGGGCAACGTTATAAGCATGATTATGCCTACCAATAAAAACAGCGCACGGACTAAATCGCCATAATAGTGTCGTTCGGGGGGCAATTTAAGAAGATCTTTTAGCTGCATCATGGTTATTATAACTTTTTAAGTATCGTTCGAATCTTCAAGCGGGCGACACAATGATAGGTAAAATACCGATCCTGTTATTAAAAATAATGATATTAGAATTGGGACAAAAACCGGTCCGACCCAAGGAGTTGGTAATAGAAAGAAAATATCAAGATCGCCAATGCTTTGTGGCCATCCGATTGTTAATTTTAAAAATATGTAATAGAAAATATCCCAGACTCCAAATGCTAAAAAGAAGTAGGCTATTTGCTCTTTAATTTTTTTGGCTGCGAGCATGGCAACTGTTCCCAGCATTACTAAAGTTGCTGCCTCGCGAATTTTCTCAATATTTAATATTTCCGAATCGGTTATGATTTTTACGGCCGCTTGTGGCTCAAGAAAAGCGATACCAGGAACTAAAAATAATATTTCAGCGGAAGTGTCGGGTGATTCGATTGATCCTATCAGGTGGCGCAAATAGACTACAGTTGCAGCCTCAATAAAGGCAAAAGCAATGGAAAATATTATAACTCGAGTTTCGTCCTTTCCCATTTTTTGTTGTTCTTTGACCTTCCACCTGTTTCAAAAACCAACTATGACTTGTCTTTTTTTGGGTCCGTTTAACTCAATTAAAATAATTCTTTGATAATTACCAAGCAAGAGTTTTCCATTTTTATAAGGAACGGAAAGCGAGGGTCCGAAGTAGGCCGCAGTGACATGACTTGGTAGGTGGGCGACGTGATGGTTATGAGTAAATTGATTTCTGATTGTAGTGAGTCTTGGAATTTTAATCTCAAATGCATCTATCAATTCCAATTCCAGCTTGGGATCCAGATAAGAAGTGGTCAGCGCTGCTGTAGTGTGAGACAAAAATAAATGACAGAAGCCTTCCTTTTCTTTTTGCCGCCTGACAAGTGCTGAGATTTTATCCGTAATATCCACAATTTCTTTCGGTTTATTGGTTTTGATAATAATTTCTTCCATACTTTACTCCAGTCTATCGTTTATACGTTGCGCAATTTTCTTGCTATGTAAAAAGACTTCATTTAAAGGAATATTAAGTTCTGTAACAAATTCTCCAAGGACAATTTTGTTGAGTGGGTAAGTTAAGTGTTTTTTAATTTTTGGAATAATATCTTTGTGTCCGGCGACTATGACAAAGTTGACTGGGTGATTTTTAACAAATTCTTTGGTCTCTTGTGCTATGAATTTAAGATGTCGGTGCAGATGGTCTTCGATATGCCTCATTATTTTATCCTGTTGATCCCAGGTATCATCTCCGTGTTTTACTCTTTGAGGAACCTCCGCATTAAATATATCTTTGTGTTCTTGAATCCGGCCAAGACTAACTGTAAAAAGCCTTGCTTTCTTTCTATCTGCTACAAGAACTAAATATGGTTTGTACCTATCGAGTGCTTTAGTAATCGGGTGGGTGTAAGGGGAAGATGAAACTACGCAAAGTGGAGGTACGTGGAATTCAAATTCTAGGGTTTCCCATAAATTTTTGCCTGCCGAAAAAAACGCGATGCTTCGCTTGTTGCGGCTATCATAGGAAGTATTTAGGTAATCATCAATTCTGGCCAAATCATTCTTGAAAGCTTTTTGTTCTTCCCCGTTTAAATTTTGGTGTATTTGGGAATGAAACATTGAGCGCAATTGTGACTGTGGTGGAGTCTTTTTTTGTGAGGCTCCTAAATAGACAGATAAGATTGGAAATCTAGGATTGATAAAAGTGTTTAGTTTTTTTAAGGTTTTTTCTATTTTGTTTTCCATGTTCAACCTACGGTTAGTAATTTTGATTTGAATTTATTGCTTTTGTCAAATCTGCCGAAGTTTTCTTCAAAACCAAATTTTCCCCTCAGTGGGACAAAAGCAACCGGCTCTATATCTATAATCTTGATCGTGTTGCCAACTTTTTTGCCAACTTTTAATTGCTGTCCATAGAGGCTTTCTCCAACTGGGATAACGATTCTTCCTCCGACTTTAAGCTGATCGATAAGCGGTTGGGGAATTTGGTTACCTGCCGCTGTAACAATAATTGCATCATATGGCGCGTACTTTTGAAGACCTTGTGAACCGTCT
>MFAZ01000027.1 GCA_001776335.1 Candidatus Curtissbacteria bacterium RIFCSPHIGHO2_01_FULL_41_11
ACCCTTTGATTGGTTTTTGTTTCATATGAATTTATTATACTCTAAGAGTCTAGCTGGCTGGAAAAATTTTAGCGGATTTGACGTAAAAAAGTGGGGTAGTCGATTTCGTCTTCGTCGATTTGCTGTTCGGGGGATTCACCTTCCGTGGTTGCACCTTCTGTCGTCTGTCCGTCTTCCTGGGGTTTGACCTGGATAAACTTTCTTCTGGTTTCGTCGAAGCCGGTTGCTACTACCGTAACTTTGACCTGGTCTACAAGTTTTTCGTCTATTGCGGCGCCGAAAATGATTTGAGCGTCGGGGTCTGCTTCTGCCGTTATAACCTTGGCAGCTTCATCGACTTCATTCATGGTCATATCCGTACCGCCTGTTATGTTAAACAGAACTCCTCTGGCGCCTTCTATCGAAGCATCCAGGAGCGGGGAGGCAATGGCGGCGCGGGCTGCAGTTGTTGCTCTGTTTTCGCCTGAAGCCATTCCGACGCCCATCAGAGTTGATCCGGCATCTGTCATAACCGCCCTGACATCGGCAAAGTCGACGTTGATTAAACCGGGCATAACTATTATGTCGGAAATTCCCTGAACTCCCTGGGTGAGAACAGAATCGGCAAGTTTAAATGCTTCCAGGAGTGAAACGTTTTTGTCGACGACTTCCAAAAGTTTTTGATTGGGGATAACAATCAGAGTGTCTACTTTATCTTTGAGTTTTAAGATGCCATCTTCTGCAACAACCATTCTGCGGGTACCTTCAAAACCGAAGGGTTTGGTAATGACAGCTACCGTCAAAATACCAAGTTTTTTGGCAAGCTCGGCAATAATAGGACCGGCTCCTGTCCCTGTTCCCCCACCTGCACCATAGGTAATAAAAATCATGTCGGCACCGGTCATTACTTCCTTGATCCTTTCCAGGGATTCCTGTGCCGCCTTTTCCCCAATTTCCGGATCTGCACCTGCTCCCAGGCCTTTTGTTAGGCCGTCGCCGATTTGAACTTTTGTTTGAGATTGATTGGCGAGAAGATGTTGCTGGTCGGTGTTAACAGCTACAAAATCAACGCCCTGGATTTGGGCTGTTGTAATCATGGAATTGAGGGCATTGCAGCCGCCACCGCCAATTCCTAAAACTTTTATTTTGGCGAATCTATTAACGTCGGGTTTTATCAGCATTGTGAGTGTTGAGGTAATACTCCTTCGCCCAAAGCTGCGGGAGTACCTTCTGAAACTGCGCTACAATTTAACATATAGTCGGTTTCTTTGCAAGGAGTGCCGAGGCGCGATTTAGGCTTGTGCTTTTAACATTTCCTTGAGCTCTTGTAAAACTTCCTACGGGGCTACGACATCGAAGATTAATTCGCCCGAATCGTTTGCAGATTTGGAATATGGCACTACTGTAAATGCCTCGTCTTCCGTTTTCCCGATGATGTAGACATCTCCCTGATCGTTAATTGCCTGCTCGTTCTCAAAATAAAAATGGCCGAGCATATGATACTGGCTTTCCAATATACCCTCCAGCGCTTTTTGTACATCCCAGAAAAGGGTTAGCTGATGAGGGCAGTTTTCAGCAGGTTTTTCGCCGTAATCTATGGTTTTGGCTTGAAATGTTTCGATAGGAGCCATAAAAATATTTAAGGCAGCAGGTTTTTGATCCAGCCGAGACCTTTGGTAACAACGTTTTTTATTTCTATTCTGCCAACAATTGGCAGACGAACATCTTCTTGTTTGAATTGACTGCCGTAGACAACAAGACCGACACTTGAAGCAAATGACGACGAGTTAACTTCATCTACGAGACCGGTGATATTAGAAGGAACGGCGATTCGCACAGGCATTCCAAGTTCCTGCTTGGCGAGCTCTGCCAAACCGTTTGTCTGGGCTCCCCCGCCGGTCAGGACTACTCCTGATGGGGTAAGGCCTGAAA
Organism: Candidatus Curtissbacteria bacterium RIFCSPHIGHO2_01_FULL_41_11; assembly: GCA_001776335.1. GTDB lineage: Bacteria > Patescibacteriota > Microgenomatia > Curtissbacterales > GWA2-41-24 > 2-01-FULL-41-11. The sequence goes on from MFAZ01000027.1 coordinate 1,912, forward strand.
GACCGGACTTTTGAATTTCAATTTTAATCATATTTAAAATTTCTCTGAGTCTTGGTTTCATGATTCCGTCTACCAAAGTTTTTTTGGAAACCAAGCGAAGATCTTCTTCTATATTTAGATTTGTCAGATCCAGCGTATCTGCTTCTTTTTTCTCCTTAGGCTCGCCTTTTTCATCCGGTTCTACAGCAAGCTTTGGCGGTTTGGAAAGGAGGAGTTTAATTTTTTCCGCAGATTCCAATGAGATGCGAAGGCCAATGGCAAGATCATTAGTGACGTTTCTGGCACCAACCGGAAGAACGGAACAATAAACGGGTGCGCCTTCCGTAAAGATACAGATGTTCGTGGTTCCGCCACCAAAATCTACCAGAATGACGCCAAGTTCCCTTTCCGTATCTGTAAGGGTTGAGTACGAGGACGCAAGACCGGCAAAAACCAAGCCTTCGACATCGACCCCAACCTGGCTTATGCACTTGGTGATATTTCTGAGAGCTGTAGCTGCGCCTGTTACTACATGGGTTTCGACTTCCAGTCTTACACCGTTCATCCCAACGGGATCTTTGATACCGCTCTGGGAATCGACTACGAAATATCTGGGGATTACGTGAAGAATTTCCTTTGAAGAAGGCAGGGAAATTGCTCTTGCGGCTTCGACTACCCTTATGACATCTTCCTCTGCTATTTCTCCGGAAGGATTACTGACTGCAACGACACCTTTGCTGTTTTGTGACTCGATATGAACACCGTTTACCGAAACAAAAGCGGTACCCACAGAGTAACCAGCCATTCTTTCCGCTGCTTCCAGAGATTGGGTGATACTTTGAACCGCTTCTTCTATGTCGACTACCTGCCCTTTTCTAAGACCGCGGCTTTCGACTGATGAGGCGCCAATGATGTTTTGTGAATCATCGTTTGCGGTGGCTATAATGGTGGTAATTTTAGTAGAGCCGATATCAATACCGACTATAACAATGTCTTTTTGCATCTACTTAAAGGTGACAGTTGGCTTATCGAATCGCAGGTCAATTTTAGCCAGTTTTGTGCCCTCTATTTTAGACGCAGCCAGAACTTGCTGTAAAGAGTCAACCTGCTGATCCGGAGATTTTCGGGACGAGAAAATTGCGACGGTCTGGTCTGTTTCATAAAGCGCTATTTCGTCTTTTGAAAGCAAGCGAATTGATGCCGGGTGAAAATCTGTTTTTGCAACAAGACCTGCTACACTTGCCGCAAAAATAATATTTTTATCTTCAACCTTTTGGCCTTCCTCGATTTTTAAATCTCCCGGAATATAGAGGGTGGGCAGGGAGGAGTTTTGCCCTTTTACAACTTGTCCTTCTTTTGTAATTTGTAAGTCGGTTTGAGCAATTTGCGCGGACGGCTTTTGTGGCTTTGTTATTTCAACTTCATTTTTTGGCGGCGTTATTTTGGCTTTTATTTGCGGAATATTTGATGCGTAGATTCCAATTGTAACTGTTGCCAGGAGCAAAATTAATATTTTAAGTGCTTTGGGCATGAAGAGTTTTTAGTATGTATTTTTTGACGATGCCGATTCCATTGCTGGGTAATTTTTTTGAAAGTTCCCGGGCTTTATTTTGGTAAACTTCTTGGTTTTTTATCATTTCGTCAATTGTTCCTATGAGCTTATTCGGGCTTGCGTCTTGCTGATTTATGACTGCTGAAGAACCGGCCTTTTGGAGATTGGCGGCATTTTGCTCTTGCTCGCCATATGCTGAATGCGGAAGAGGAATAAGGATTGAGATTTTTGCAAGAAGCGCCAGTTCCCAAACGGTATTTGCTCCTGAGCGGCCAATTACCAGGTCTGCACTGTTAAAAATAGCTCCAATATCCTGCGAGGGGATAAACCCCAGGGGAAGATACCAGGGTTTTGAAATTTGTTTTGCATGGTCCAAATCTCCTTTGAAATTGGTCCTTCCAACCTGGTGAATAATTTTATATTTTTTCAGTTTTGGGAGAGCTTCAAAAATAATTTTATTTATAAAGTGCGACCCCTGGTTTCCACCGGTTATAAAGATTTTTGGTCCATCACTTTTTAGGAAATTTTTGATTTCCCTGCTTTTTGCTGTTTTTGCGAAGACTAACTTTCTGGTTAAATTACCTACGATCTGGGTTTTTGGACCACTTATATATTTTGAGGACTCAGGCCAGGTCAGAAATATTTTCCGGACAAAGTGTGAGTTGATTTTTGTAGCCAGGCCAGGAATTGATGCCTGCTCATGAGCGATTGATTTGATTTTGAGAAGCCAGCCGGCAATCACTGTCGGGACTGAATGGTAGGAGCCAAATGAAACAATTAAATCGGGTTTAAATTTTAAAAGAAAATATAAACTTTGGATAAAACCAAGAGGCAGTTTCAAAAGCGAGATAAGCATAAAAGGCGTAAATTTTCTCTGAAGCCTGCCTGTTGTGATGCCGATAAAAGTAGCTTTAGTTTTAGTGACTTCACTATATTCCGACGATAAATTTTTATGCCCTTCGGTTACATGGCGTCTGCCGAAAAAAATAATTTCCAAATCCTCGCCTTCTAAGGCTTCAATCACGGCCAGTGCAGGTGAGAGATGACCTCCACAAAGAACGATTTTGTTCACGATTGTTTTTTGATATTTACCAAAATACCGATTGCGATCATTGTGACTACCAAAGAAGAGCCACCGTAGGAAATAAAGGGCAGAGGAATACCCGTAAGCGGAACAAGAGCAACGTTTGAAGCAATATTCAAAAGAGCCTGAACGGAGATTAAGGCAAGTATTCCAGCAGACAGAATTTTACCTTCGATGTCTTTTGCGCCTTTTGCAATATTTATTGTTTTTATTGCAAGATAAACAAAAAGTCCAATCAGAAAAATCGCCCCAATGAAACCGAGTTCTTCTGCGACTACGGAGAAAATGGCGTCAGAGTGAACTTCGGGAATAAAATCGAATTTACCGCGTGAGGCCCCTACTCCCACTCCTAAAAGTCCTCCGTTTTTAAGGGAAATTAGAATTTGGTTAATCTGATAAGAAGCACCCTGAGGGTCATAAGCTGGATCCAGAAAAGCCTTTAATCTTGCGATTCTATACGGCTTGGCTAAGATTGCAACGGTTGCTGCCGCGACAAGGGCCGGAGCTGCAATTGCGAAATGGATTAGAGGACCGTTACCAATAAAATAAGTGACAGTTGTAATACCTGCAAATATTAAAGCCGTTCCAAGATCCGGCTCCAAAAGAACAAGGGTGGTCGCGATAACTGTCGGAAGAAAGATTACCTGAACAACATCCAAAAGGCGCATTTTGTATTTCTGGAATTTAGCGAGAATGGAAGCCTGAAAGAATATAAGAGCAAGTTTGGCAAATTCGGATGGTTGAAATGTGAGATTTCCGACGTTTATCCACCTGTGGGCTCCGTAGGCTTTTGTCCCAATATTAGGAATCAAAACAATAATAAGCAGGAGGATGGACAGTGCAAAAATAGGCGAGGAGTACCTGACAAATTTATGATAGTCGATAAGGCTGGCTACAGTTAGTCCTATCGTTCCAACAGTGGCCCATATAAGCTGGTTTTTGAAATAGTAAAGCTTGTCGCCAAAATCACGAAACGCGGCAACTATTGATGCATCGTAGATCATAATCAGACCTAAGATAACAAGAGTTGCAGTTGTAATTATTAAGGGTAGATCGAGAGTAGATTTTTGAGACTGTAGGTGGATGGTTCGCATATCAGATTAGCTTTCGAACGTATTTTTGGAACTGCTCTCCCCTATCTTGGTAATTTTTGAATAAATTAAAACTCGATGAGGCCGGAGACAAGAGACAGATTTTCCCTTTTGCAGTAATTTTCGCTGCTATTTCTACTGCGTTTTTCATATTTTTAACAAATAGGTATTTTGGAACAAATCGATTTTGTCTTTTAATACCTTCTAAAATTATTTTACCTGTTTCTGGGAAGAGTATTAAATTTGGTATTTTTTCTTCAACTATTTTTTTTGACAGCCGGGAATAATCTAGTCCTCTGTTATAACCCCCTACAATTAGCGTATTAATATTTGGGTTAAATGTTTCAAGAGCGGCTATAGTTGCCTCTGGTATAGTTGCGATTGAATCATTGATAAAATCAATCCCGCCGTAACTGCCGATAAACTGAATTCGATGTTTAACAGGTTCAAATTTTTTGACGGATGATGCGATTTTTTTGTTCGGAATTTTAAGAATCTTTGCTGCCGAAACTGCCGCCAGAATATTGTTATGATTAAACCTACCTTTCAGTTTTGTTTCACTGATTTTCAAAACCTTTTCTTGATTGAAAAATAGCCATTCTCCGTCTATGTATGCACCAGATTTTAATTTTTGATTAATGCTGAATGGAATCTTTTTCGCCTTACCTGTGACTGCGATTTTTTCCAGTATTTGAAAATCGGCATTGTAAATTAGAAAGTCTCCATTATTTTGCCATTTACTGATATTTATTTTTGCATTTTTATAGTTTTCAAAATTGCCGTGATAATCGAGATGTTCTTTATACAAATTCAAAAAAATGGCAATGTGCGGACTTGCTTCTAAATCTTGAAGTTGGAAGCTGGAAAGTTCGAAAACAAAAATATCCGTCACTTTTGCCTTTTCCAAATAGTCGAATGGGGGATTGCCTACATTACCAACCAGCAGAGCATTAATTTTTGCATCTTTTAAAATTTTGTGGATTAATGACGAGGTAGTTGTTTTCCCTTTTGTGCCTGTTATTCCTATGACCTTATTTTTAAACAGGTTCATAAATATTTGTGTTTGGGACGTCACTTCGCCTTTAGTGCTTTTTTCAAGCAGTAAGCCCGGGGATTTTATAATTACATCAAATTGATCCAAATTCTTTTGGTAACTGTTTCCGAGATGAAGTTTCAACTTTCTATCGTTTTTGGCTATCTTTTGTAAATCTTTTTCTAACTCAACTAATGTCTTACGATCTGCAAGGCTAATTACTTTTTCCGGAAATTTTTTTCTAAGAAGCTTCAAGGTAGAGGTTCCTTCCTTCCCTAAACCTAAAATCAATACTTTTTTATTCTTTAATTCTGCTATTGTCATTTTTCAATTTTTGCTTTTAAAGTTTCTGCCATGTCGTTTGGTAAAAAGTTATTCTCGTCCCAAGACTTCAATAATCCTGACTGTTTGGAGAAATGATTTAAAATATTTTCCTGTGAATATTTGAGAATAGGCGGAAGAGGTTTGTTGTCCGTTCTGAATTTTTCAACGCTTAATGCCAATCCAAGTTGTATCTCGATATAAGTCCCAACACATTCAAAAGGCTTCGGTTGTTTTTTCCCTGTTATTTGCAAGAGCAGATCTTGTAAATCACTTTTCGCATATAAGTCTTCACTGAATATTTCAACTATTTTTTGTTCATCGATAAACGGGTGTAGGGATACATAAATAGAAAGGCATTTTGGGCATTTCCCACACCAAACGTTGTCTGCCTGACCCCTGTTACAACTTTTAAACGAATTGAAGTATTTTGGGTAATTGGAAAATAATTTAGAAATCTGAATTTCGTAGAGAGGTCTAAGCAAGCTAAAATAATCAATATCATCTGAAAGGTTTTCATTTACGTATTCCCTGAAAGATTTTTCAAATTCAAAACTCTTGGAGTATTGGTGATTTATTTTCTCTCCTTGAAATTCTACATTTTCCTCATTTGCACTCCTCTCGTTTGAGCTAACAATAAATTTATAATCAAAAATCAATGCGCAAAGAACGGAAACGAAGGCAAGATAAGCTGAAAACGGAGTATGGCCGTTTAAGTAACCCTTTGCATTCAGCTCTAACAATTTTTTGTCTATTTCCCTGTCTATTACAATTTGTTCACCAAGTGCAGATATTTTTGCTACATCTAGTGAGGCTTTTGTAGGATTAAGCATTAGTAAAGTGACTGCTTTTTTTAAGTCTTTAAATAGTTCCAAAGATACTACTGAATCTCGACCGCCACTATTCATAATAATGTATCTGTTTTTGTGCTTTGTATTATCCTTTTTGTAACTTCTTTGAGATGTGCATGTAATATTTACAAAATCATTCTCTTTGAAATTTATGTTATTTTGATAAAAGAATTCCCCCAGGCCTTTTATTAATAAACTTTTCCACCATATAAGTTGATTTTGTTTTAGGGTACCTGCATAAATTTCAATAATTGGAGAACATGTTGCCTTCCAATAGCTGATCATTTCTACCAGTCCTAAATTAAAGACGAAATTGTCTAGCACTTTCGAATCCAGATTTGAGAAGATGGTCTGATTGATATTCTCTATTGTTACTCTGGGGTTAAATTCTATATCAGGATAGATTTTGAATAAAAAGGAAATTACAAGAGAATTATCTTCTATTTTGTATGAGAAACTTTCGTACAAAAATTTCGGGTGTTTCTCTCTAAAAGAAGCAAGTTTATCCATGAGTTTTAGAAAAAAGAGAGCCAAAGACCGAAAATGACAAATATCGTTTGAGCCAGCCAGAAACGAAAGACTATTTTCGGTTCCTCCCAACCGATATGCTGAAGATAAAGATGAATTGGGGCTACTTCGAATACTTTTTTGCCCCGGAATTTTTTCGATGCGAGTTGAATAAGTGAAGAAGCGGCTTCAACTACAAACATTCCCCCGATTATAGGTAGCGCCAAAGGCTTACCTAATAATAGGCCGCCAACGGCAAGAGTTGCTCCCAGAGAAAGGGCACCAACATCGCCTAGCCAAATCCTTGCAGGCCAGATATTAAAATAAAGGAAGGCAATCAAAGCCCCAATTAACAATCCGATGAAAGCAGAAAGCGTCGTGTCGAGAATTGAAGAAGAAATTATCAAAAATGCGATAAGGCTAATTAACATTAATCCGGACGCCAGCCCATCCAAGCCGTCTGCGATATTGACAGCGTTTGCAAAAGAAACAATCACAAAAGCTGCAAAAGGCACATAAAAAATACCAAGATCGATGATGTCAAAAAATCGTACATTGACAATATCTATTCCTAATCTGGCATAAAGCATCCATGAAATAATAAAAGCGAGAATCCATTGGATTAGAAATTTATGTCGAAATCTCATTCCAAAAAATTTTGTTCTTTTAAAACCAAACGTTTTCCTTAGATCGTCATATAATCCTAAAAAGCCAAAGGAGAGAAAAGTAAATAAAAGGATATTTACTTCATCTTTGTGTGGATAAATCGAAGTTCTATCAATTCCTAAAAGCGGAGATATGTTCGTAACCAGAAGATACAATACTGTAACTACAATGATAATTAATGTTCCCCCGCTTAGAGGAGTTCCAATTTTATGACCATGGAGCTTGTCAAAAATCGGTGTAAGTGTTTCAAAAATATCTCTTGTTTTTTGATCCTGTCTTTGAAGTTTTATCCGGTAAAGTATATTGATGAAGGGAACAAGAAGAAAACTAACTACGAAAAAAGATAGGAGAATTAGGCTTAGAATTTGAACCATGTTATTTCAGGATACCACAGTGGTAACACTGTATCTGTGTTGATTTGTGCAAAAGTCCGCTTACAATTCTTTCTAAATGCTCGTGCCGGGATCCTTTAACAAGCACCACGCTTTTTGTGTTTGCCAGCTTCCTGAGTTGTGAAATTGCTTCTTTTGTCGATTGAAAATTAACTAATTTACCGGAAAATCCGTTTTTTTTGGCAGAAGCGCCGATCTCTTTTGCGACTTTACCTATTGTGTATAGGTAATTGATGGTTGTTTTTGCCACTTTTTGCCCAAGCTGTCTGTGTGCAGTTTCCGAAGATTTTCCAAGATCACGCATTTCCCCAAGAACGGCTATTTTGGTTTTATGCTTGCCAATGTCTATAAGCGTATCTATTGCTTCTTGGGCGGCTTTCGGGGAAGCGTTATAGGTATCGTCAATTATGGCTGTGTGTTTAGTTTGAATCGCATTGAGGCGATGAGTTGGCACTTTCGTTTGCGAAAGACCCTTCGCTATTTGTTTAAGAGTCAGGCCGTTTATAATGCCGACTGCAGCAGCTGCATAGGCAGACGTCAATTGATGTTTGCCTATTATTTTCCAGCTTACAGAGGCTTTTTGTCTTGCGTAATGCATTCGAAACTTTGAACCCTTCAGGTTTTGCGAGAAGTGAGAAATCTTAATGGAGTCTTTTGCTTTTTGGCCATAAAACCAAACTCTGGCTTTGGTTGCGCTGGCCATTTTTAAAGCCAGGGGGTCCTCTGCATTTAAAATTGCGTGGCCGTCTTTTGGAAGTGCTTCTACCAGCTTTACTTTTTCATTAAAAACACCTTCCACGTTGCTAAAATATTTTAGATGGGTGGGAGAAATTACAGTAATTACAGCAATTTTGGGTTTTACAAGAGATAAATAGTGATCCATGTCTCCGGGGTGCTCTACCCCATATTCGAGTACTAATTTCTGATGCCATGGCTTTGTTGCCAATATTGTTTGCGGAATGCGAAATGTGGGATCAAGATTTTCTTCGGGAGCAATGACTTTATATTTTTGAGAAAGAACTGCAACTATTGCGTTTTGAGTTAGAGTTTTACCAACACTACCTGTTATACCAATAATATCCGTGTTTTTGAGCAACTTTAGGTAAGATTTTGCAGCCAGAGTTTTTGATAAATGGAGTGGTTTTTTCCAGCTTTTTACTTCCTTGTAGGCATCGAAATTAAGCATGATTGAATTCTAATTATATCAGTTTGTGCTGACTTAAATCAAACTATGGGTTAAAAGCATAGTCTATGATTTTATCTAGAAGCTGTGAGTAAGAAATGCCTGCTGCCTTTGCGGCTTTGGGGAAGAGGGATACCGGAGTGAGACCGGGAATAGTATTTATTTCTAATACATAAACTTTTTCGCCTTTTATGATCATATCGACTCTTCCGAATCCCCGGCAGCCGATAGACTTATAAGCCTCCAGGGCTGCTGATTGTGCTTTTTTGGTGAGAGATTTGCTGATTCTGGCTGGCACTATTTCGTCTGTCAAGCTGGGTTCATATTTTGCTTCGAAATCGAAAAAATCTTTTTTGGGAACAATTTCTATCAGTGGAAGCGCCTTTGGGTTATTATTACCAAGAACCGCACCCGTGACCTCGATTCCTTGCAAATACTCCTCGACTATTGCAGTTTGACTATACTTAAATGCTTCTTTAAGGCCCAATTTTAATTCTTTAATATTTTTAGCTTTAGACACACCTACTGACGAACCTTGATCGGAGGGTTTGATAAATAGAGGAAATTTCAGATTTTTTAAATTCAAGGATTTTCCTTCTTTACTAATGAGTACATAATTAGGTGTATTTAAGCCTAATTGGGTAAATATTTTCCTTGAGTAAATCTTGTCCATGCCGATAGTGGACGCTAAGATGCCTGATCCTGTGTAGGGGATTCCAAGCAATTCAAGAAAACCTTGAATAGTTCCGTCTTCGCCGTTTGGTCCGTGAAGAGCGATGAAAACTAAATCTGCACCTTTCAATTTTGTGGGCAAGAATATATCGAAGCCTGTCTTAGGTATGACTATTCTTGTTACGATGTACTTTTTTGGATTTAAGTTTTTGGCTACTTCTCTGCCAGAAATTAGTGAAATTTCGTGCTCTTGTGATTTGCCGCCCATTAAAACGGCTACTTTTACCTTTTTATGCATATTTTAGGCAGAGCGTTTTATTTTCGCACCTAACTGTGAGAGGCGTTCAACAATATTTTCGTAACCCCGTTCTATCAGTTCTGCCCGTTCTATCTGACTTGCGCCTTTTGCAGCCAGAGCAGCGATAACCAGGGCAATCCCGGCACGAATGTCCGGAGTATCCAGGCGTTGACCGTGTAATTTTGTGGGCCCATAGACCAAGACTCTATGAGGATCTGCTATTTCGACTTTGGCACCCATTGAAAGCAATTTATCCACAAAAAACATGCGGGATTCGTACATCCAATCGTGGAGAAGAGTCATTCCTTCCGCCTGAGTTGCCAGAACTATCGTAGGAGCCATCAGGTCGGTTGGGAAGCCCGGCCAGACGTCGGTGACTACCTTTTCCACTGCCTTAAGCTTGCCTGCATTTACAATGAGAGTTTCGCCCTCGACTTTTACATTAACTCCGAATTTCTCAAGGGTTAAAAGGATCATATCAAGATCCTCTTTAATAATCGGGTTTATTTCCAATTTGCTGCCGGTTACGCCGGCCAGAATTGCAAAAGTTCCTACTTCTATGTGATCTGTTCTAATATTGTGACTTGTTCCTGAAAGGTGCTTAACTCCTTCTATTTTTAAATAATTTGATCCGGTTCCCGAGATTTTAGCGCCCATTTTAATTAGGAAGTGGCAAAGGTCTATGATGTGCGGTTCTGAGGCGGCACGCTTAATTGTCGTTGTTCCTTCTGCAGTAACACCTGCCAGGATAGCGTTTTCGGTAGCTGTAACTGAGGCTTCCTGCAGGAAAATATCTGCTCCTTTTAGACTTTTTGCTTCCGCAATATAAAAGTCATTTTCCTGTTCTACTTTTGCTCCAAGAGACTCGAGAACCTGGGTATGTGTTTCCAGGGGTCTTCTGCCAATAACGTCACCGCCGGGGTAACCCATTTTTACATGGCCTGTTCTTGCAAGCATTGGTGCCAGCAAGAGAACTGCAGCACGCAGTTTTTCGGTCAGTTGGGAGGGAAATTCTTCCGTAGTAATTTTTTGGCAGGTAATTGTGAGCCTAGAGCTATTTTGCGTGGTTTTGGCACCCACAATTTCCAGAAGTTTGGCCATCACATGCACATCGGAGATGACCGGTACATTTTCAAGAGTACATGTTTCTTCCGTCAGAAGACATGCGGCCATAATCGGAAGAACTGAATTCTTGTTTCCGGCGACTTTTATTTTGCCTGAAAGAGTTTTTCCGCCTGTTATCTCAAATCGTGCCATAACTTGGGTTTAGCAACAAGTAACTAGTGACTAGTCAAAATTTCCAACGTAAAAGATTTCTTCTTTTAAATCGAGATCGTAGACTTCCTTGGCTTTTTGTTTGACTATTCTAATTAATTTTATCACGTCAGCTGCTGTTGCATCACCAGTGTTTAGGATAAAGTTGGCATGATGAGTTGATATCTGGGCGCCTCCCATTGTTGTGCCTTTGAGACCAAGTTTTTCGATTATGTAGCCGGTGGAGGTCGTAAGGTTTGGCGTGGCAAGTCGGATTGCATCTTCACGGCTGATATTTCTAAATGTACATCCTGAACAAGCAACACCTATCGGCTGCTCTTCGTTCCTGCGTTTAACATTGTCCATTGCCCGTTGCCAAAGACCAGCCGGGTCTTTGGAAGTATCCAGACGGAAAATTGCTTCCAGGACTATCTCGCCGGTTTGCTGAATCTTTGATTGATCGTAGGAAAATTCGAAGTATTCTTTTTGAACAGTTCTCACTTCGCTATCTTGCGGATTGAAAAGCGCGGCAGAAACAAGTCTGTCGCCCAAAAATTCGCCCTTTTCTACTTCATAGTGAGCATTTATTTTTATTCCTCCGCCTACTGTACCTGGAACGGAAAGCAGAAACTCAAGCCCTTCCAATCCCTGATCTATGGTGAACCTTGCAAGTTGGTTCATGGGCGTTCCTGATGCTGACCAGACAAGCGCATTTTTTATCCCCCTGCCGTTTTTGTCTATTGTTCCTTTAACTCCTACAAGTTTTATTTCTGCTGCCCGGTTTTTAATAACTAGACCATCGAAACCTTTGTCGGAAACTAAAACGTTAGCACCGCCTCCTAAAACCACATATGAAACTTTTTGCTCAAAGGCTGTTGCTATTGCGAGTTTTAAATCTTCAACATTTTTCGCCTCAAAAAAAAGTCTTGCTGGGCCGCCTATTTTGAAATAGGTGTGTTTCGAAAGAGGTTCGTTTTCCAAGACTCTTAGGGGGCCTAAAGTATTTTTAATTTGTTCGTAAGCATCCATATTTATTTTTTTAACAGGTCAAAAAGTTTATAGCTGTCCCCTGCTCCCATGCTGAGAATTATTTCAAAACTTTTAAGGTGACTTTTGACATACCGTGCAGTCCCTTGAACTGAACCGGTATATTTTGCTTTTGATCCTACTTTTTTGACAAGTTTGCGAGATAGAGTTTCTCTGTTTCCTTGCTCTCTTGCCGGATAAACTTCTGTTATCAAAATTTGGTCGGCTCCGGAATTTTTGAGAGCTTTTTTAAAATCTTTAAAAAAAGTTTCTATTCTGGAAAATGTGTGGGGTTCAAAAACAAGAGTTAATTTTGATTTTGGAAATTTTTCTTTTAAGGCATTTATAGTCTTAAGGACAGTATATGGCTGGACGGCATAATCGTCGTAGAATTTTACACCGTTTATTTCTCCTTTGTATTCAAGTCTGCGGGCGACTCCCTTAAATTTTGAGAGAGTCTTTTTGGCAAGCTTTATGTTGATACCAAGAACTTGTGCGACTGTTAGGGCAGCATTGGCATTCTCTTGACGGAAATCACCGATGACTGAAAGATTAAGCTTACCGAAATCATTAATCTGAACTATTTTAGGGTCGGACCCTGTATCAGTTAAGATTTTCGATTTTAGAAGCTGTTGGAGTTTAGGGTCGAACCCTATGATAAGGCTGCCGTTTGATTTAATATTGTCGATAAATTTCGCATAGGAAGTTAGTACCGATTCTTGGCTTTTGAAAAAATCGGGATGATCCCATTCGACATTTAAAATAACTGCGATATTGGGATGGTAATTTAGAAAGTTGTTGTTGTACTCATCTGATTCGCAAACATAGTATTTTGATTTTCCAACTCTAAAATTGTTTTGCCATTTCAAAACTCTTGCACCTATCTCGCAAGTTGGATCAAGACCTGCGTCTATCAAAACTTGGGCAATCATTGAAGTCGTGGTGGATTTACCGTATGCTCCCGCTACTGTTATTACAAACTTATCTTTCTGCAAATACTTCCCTTGGAATTCTTGCCAAGAGATGACAGGAATATCTTTCTTTTTGGCTTTCATAATTTCAGAATTTTTTGGATCCAATTTTTCAATTGCCGGCGATGTGACAAGCAGGTCGACATTTTTTAAATGTGAAGATGCGTGACCTTCCATTATTTTGATATTTAGGTTTTTTGTGTAGGTGGAATCTGGTTTAAGATCACATGCTGAAACTTTATATCCATAAGCTTGGGCAATTCCGGCGACGGCTGACGCACCGGCACCTGCAGCACCCATAATGTGAACATTTTTGATTTCTTTTTGAAAAAGAGTCTTTAGTTTGTCCAAACTGTTTTCGTTTTCTAAAAAGAGAATTTTACTACCGATTTTTGATGGTATTTCCAGATCTTTTTTATAGTCATCTCCGACAAATAACACTTCTTGCGGTTTGTATTTTTTGAAAATTTGTTCGTAAAAGATTTCTGCTGGTTTCATTGTTTCGGTTTCGGTGGAGCTTATAATTTGATCAAAAAACTCAAGAAGCTTTACTGCTTTTAGTTTAGCCACTGCTAATTCTCTTTCATCTTCCGTAACAAGAATTTTTTTCTGAGGAAGTCTTGGTAAAATTTTTTGAATTTCGCCGATTGGTTTTAAATTTTGTGTAACTGTTTTTCTAAAAACCTCATACATTTTTTTTAAAAGATCGGGCTTTTTATATTTTTCTAAAATCATCCCGTAAGAGTATTTTCTTATCCTTTTTTGAGGAGTTTTGGAGTTTTTGACGATCTCAACAATTGCCTGCCACTCTCTAAAAAGTTCTTCAGTGTCGGTTTTTACTTCTTTTGACAAAATTTTGAGGGCTTCAACGTCTGCGATATTTGAAATTTGGGCTGTGTTATAAAGTGTGTTATCTGCATCAAAGGCTACACATTTAGTAGGAGTGTCTGATAGGAGCATAGAAGCGTTGAAGAGATCTTCCGGTTTGCCAACATCAACTCTTTTACCGTCAAAGAAATATCCGATTATTTTTGCTCCTTTTTTTAGCATGTACTGCGCCGGGAATAGTTGGTTCTTGTGAATAAATTTTTCTCCGGCAATGGATTTTTTAAACAACTCAGTTTTTAAGATGAACGTACCCATTACGGCATGATTGGATGGTGGATTAGTAGGTTTTTCTACAACTTGGGCAATTCTCCCTTTCTTATATTCCACAATTCCATAGCGAGCCGGATCATCAACCTCACGAACAGCTAATATCCCGTCAGTTGTTGGGTTTTTCTTAAATATTTCAATTAACTTTTTTGTGAGATTTTCATTGGCAAGACTGTCTGCGTATTGAACCAGAAAATAGGGTGTTTTTATGTGGCTTTTGACTTCATTTAAAGCGTATGACGGTCCAAGAGCTTGCTTTATTTGAATGTAATCTATTTCTAATCCTTGCCATTTGTTTTTGAAATATGCAGTTATTTGATTTGCAGTTTTTTCCAGGACAACAATTGTAACTTTTTTGATACCTGAATTTGCGATATTCTGCAACAGATATTCCAAAACAGGCTTGCCTAATATCGGTAACATAACTTTAAAAGTATCGGTTTTTAGTGAAGTCATTCTGGTGCCTTCCCCGGCAGCCAATATTAAAACAGTCAGGTTATTCATTTAATTTTTTAATAATTGCTTTTTTAGTTACTTCGAATTCGTCCCAAGGCAATTCTTTGCCTTTGATGTTCATGCTTTTTTCGTGACCTTTGCCAAAAATTCCCACAATGTCGTCTTTGCCTGTGGAATTTATTGCAAATTCAATTGCTTTTTGGCGATCTGGAATTATGTGGTAATCTTTCCCCTCTTTTTTACTTTTCATGCCTTCTGCAATTTGCTTACAAATTTCTTCGGGATCTTCTGATCTTGGATCTTCTGAAGTGAGAACTACACGGTCTGCAAGATTCGCCGCAACACCGCCCATTTTTTCTCTTTTTGTTTTATCCCTTTCACCGGCTGCGCCAAAAACGGCTGTTAATTTCGTTGATGGTGAATCGCCTATCGATAATCGCAAGGATTTGAGGGCTTGTTCAAGACCGCCGGGTGTGTGGGCGAAGTCTATATAAACTTTGAAATTCTGACCCAAGTCAACATTTTGCATTCTCCCCGAAATACCCTTAAACAATTTTAATGCAGACAATGCTTTTTCCTTTTTAATACCCAACGAGACTGTGGCTGCAAGTGCGGCAAGTGCATTTAATATGTTGTACTGACCCGGGATTTGTAGTTTGATTTGGGAATTTTTGAGGTTGAAATCGGCTCTATTTTTAATTCCATAGGTGACGATTCTTCCTTTGGAAATTGCTTTTAATACCTTCAGCGATTGATCGTCTGCATTTAGAATTGAGGTTTTGGATTTTCTGAAAAGTTTTGCCTTTGCCCCGACATAATTTTCCCAAGTTTTGTGGTAATCCAAGTGTTCATGAGTAATATTTGTGATCGTGCCGACTTCAAAATCAACAAAAGCCAGCCGGTTTTGGTCGAGACCATGAGAGGTGGATTCCATTACGAAATATTTACTATTTGCCTTTATTGCTTTTTTTAAATACTTTTGCACTTGCCAGGGACTTGGAGTGGAAACATGGAAGCCGGTATCAAAGTCTTTTTTGTTAATTTGTGCCTTGATTGATGAAATAATTGAAACATTTTCACCTGCAGCCATTAATATTTCGGAAATCATGTGGACGGTTGTAGTTTTACCATCAGTGCCGGTAACACCAATGACTGTTAGTTTTTTTGAGGGGAAATTAAAATAGACTGCTGCAATTAATGCCTGGGCAAAGTGATAGATGTTTTTAATCTTTTGCCACATAATTTCCCAGCTAATTATATTCACCTCCACCAAATTATAACGTTTAATAGGTATCTTTAGGAAAGTAGTATGGTAAAACTTTGAGTGCTGTCTGCCAGTAGATTGACTGCACGCCTGGATCCTTAAAGCCAACAGGGTCGCGAATAGCCATTGAGTGTACGAGCACAGCTGCTGTTAATGATTCTTCTGCTTTTATTAAATCAAACGATTTGTCTCCAAACCTTCTGATGCTATAGCCTAGAGTTATCTGCTGAGTTTTATCATCTATAAAGACTCCTGCATACTCTTCG
This sequence comes from Candidatus Curtissbacteria bacterium RIFCSPHIGHO2_01_FULL_41_11, assembly GCA_001776335.1. Lineage (GTDB taxonomy): Bacteria > Patescibacteriota > Microgenomatia > Curtissbacterales > GWA2-41-24 > 2-01-FULL-41-11. Next base: position 17,933 of record MFAZ01000027.1, read on the forward strand.
CTTAGTGTTGGAACTGCATTTGAGAGTAGGAACTGGTCTGCAGCATAGTTTACTTTCCAGTTCTGGTTTTTTTTCATATCAGATATTGCTGAATTCAAGTTGTCCTGCACAATCTGCAGGTCAATACCCGAATCTTTGTTTTTTGTTTGCTCCAGCGGTATTGATGCGGTAGGTAAGTTCTGATTTTCTGAGTATTTTTGCTGAAATGGATGACTAAGATGACCAACTATAAAAGCTCCACAGAATGCGAGAGGAGGTGCAAGGACTACCAGACTAAGAGGCAATGCTTTATCTCTGTTTGCCTTTTTTGCCGGCAAAACATCAGGCGTAGAGTTTGGAGTAAAGCTTGCAATCGTTGTTTCGGCTTCTATCATTTTGTCAAACAAAAAACCGCCCCCACTATGTGTAGACGGTTGTTTTACCTCAATATTTAAACTAATTCTACCACTTCACTTGAAAAAGTCAAAGATAAGTGTGCGGACTTAACTTTGGCAGACTGGCTTAGGACCTGCCAAGGACTCATAAAATTGGGTTTGGCCCGTTTTGGTAGGCTTAACATGCGGCGATAGCCCTATTGCAATCTAAACATTAACTTTCAAAATGAAATTTTACGAAGAACAAGGATTTGATTTTTTAAAAAAACTATGACTACGCAGCGGGGCGGGGCTTAAGTTAAAAATAGCACTGATACAACTCAATTACAACTAGGGAAAATGGTTTATTTGTGAAACATTGTCCGAATATTTGAAGTTACAACTTTTGGGGAGAGTTTGTTTTTGGCCAGTACAAATAAATAAGCAATTTCTAAAATACCGGCAGTATTCACTATCAGAATAATTACAAACCAGTTTCTATCCTTTGCCGAAGCTGCATGCCAAAGAGCAAAACCTTTCCATAGTGTTGACCAGATGAAAAGAAGAAAAAAAGCAATGTTTAGAAGTGGGTTGTTGTTAAAACTTTGCAGAAATGAAAAATTCATTTGTCCTATTTTATCACTTTACTTCTCCGTAGGGCTAATTCCAAAGTAATTAAATATTTCCTTTGAAATTGAAAAGAATGTCGGGGCAGCCGTTTCGGAACCGAATACGGACGATGAAGGTTCTGTAAAGCGAACGAGCATGACGAATTTTGGATTATTGGCTGGGGCGAAACCTATAAAAGAAGCTATAGTTTTATTTGGATCATAGTGGCCGGCGACGGGAATTTGTGCGGTACCTGTTTTGCCCGCTATTCTGTAGCCTTTGGGGGCAAATGCCCTTGCCTCTCCTTTTTCGACGGCGTATACCATCATTTCGGTTATCTGGGCTGCTGTTTGCGGGGAAATTACCTGCCTTGTTTCCTCCGGTTTGACTATTGCCTCGTCCTCAGAAGAGTCTATTTTTTCTACAATTTTGGGCGAAATTAGCTTTCCGCCATTGGCTATTGCCGCAGTTGCCTGAATCATTTGTATGGGAGTTACGGCTATTCCCTGTCCGAACGAGGCCGTCGCCAAATCAATCGGTCTCCAGTCCTTTTTATCGCGGATTGAGCCGGGGGATTCTTCCTGAAGATCTATATTTGTAAGCTTTCCGAAGCCAAACCTTGATAGGTAGTCATAAAACTTGTCGACCCCAAGCTTTTCGGCTACGAAAGTCATGCCTATGTTATCCGAGTGTTGAATTACTTCGGTCATGGTTGAATCCGGATAATATTTTTTGTTCCAGGTAGAGATCTCGAAGCCTCCGATTTGCCTGGGGCCAGTGCAGATATTGCATTTGGTATTAGGTTTCACGACTCCCAGATCAATTGCTGCAGACATTGTTATTAGCTTGAAGGTCGATCCTGGTTCGTAAGTATCTGCAACAGCCTTATTTTTATAAAGATTCTCGTCGTACCCCTGCCAATTTGCCGGATTGTATGCAGGATAAGTCGCAAGGGCAAGGATTTTACCTGTTTTGGGGTCTGCAACTATAACCGTACCGTCTTTGGCTCCGTATTTTTCAACCGCAGTTTTAAGTTTATCTTCTACCATAAACTGAATTGCCCTGTTTATTGAGAGATGAAGAGATTCTCCTTTGTGCGAAGCGAGCGGTCTAAATTCACGAACTAATATGGGCAAACCGAAAGGATCGGTATCCTGGCCAAGCCTACCGGGTTTACCTCTAAGTTTATTGTCATAGTATCCCTCAAGGCCAAAATAGCCTGTATCACGTCCAAGTTTGTCAGAGCCTACAAAACCAAGAAATTGGGCCCCCATCGAAGCTTCAGGATAAAGGCGTTTTTCGTCGTTTTCGAACCCAAAGCCTGTAATTTGTAAATTTTCAATTTTTTGCTTCGTCGCAAGCGGTATTTTTCTTGCAATTTGTACCCAGTAAAGGTACTTTTCGGTAAACTTTTTATATAGAGATTCTTCCTGTTTTTTAATTTCATCTTTCTTTTGCTTTTTTTCATCGTCTGTGAGTTCCGCTTCACGTGTGGCAAATTTTTCGGAAATCAGAAAAGGGGCCAGTTTGACGGCTGATTCTTTTGGATTCTCAATCTCCTTGGGTTTGCCGTAAAACAAAAAAGCTTCCTGATTGGTAACGAGAGGAAAATTGTCCGACGTATAAATTTCGCCACGCGAAGCAGGAATTTCGTCCTGATTCAAATTTTGCGATGTATCATTTATTTTAGAAATAAATTGCCAGTAAAATAACCTTAGAATGACCAGAGTCGCGGTTACAAAAATTATAGCCTTTAAGATTTTAAGACGGTCCAAAGTCAAAATAACTTGTGCTTTATAGTTCTTTTCAAGAACTTATTCGCACTCGTATTTCTCCTTTCCAAATTTCTTCGGAATTTGGGTATGAGTTAGGATAAAAACAGAACCCAAACAGTTCTAGTGTATCAAAGATTATGGCACGATTACTTTCGTAGGTTTTTCAAATCCCGCCTCTTTGGCTTTTTGTGACAGGACTGTTAGGGAGGATTCCTGCGCTATTTGAACCTTTAGCGTAGTATTTTCTCTTTCAAACTTTGCTATTTCTTCATTTATGCTTGAGAGCTTGTTACCGTCTGTTGCAAGGTTGTTGGCGAATACGAGCTGGGTAAAAATTAACGTGCCCGCAAAAAATGTGAAGAGTACGATTAATTTAACCTTTATTTTTCCTACAAGGTTAAAATTAGATTCTACTTTTTTTCCAATTTTAAAATCACGTACGGGCAGCATACTTTAACTTTAAAAGGCAAACCTAACGGTTTTTCTTTTAATATTTTCCTTTCCCTAAAAGGTCAATTTTGCTAGCAAAGCTAGACAAAAAATTAATTTTAATTTCAGCTCAATAATCGCTTGCGATATCATATTTTTTCTGCAACACGCAGCTTTGCGCTTCTTGCGCGCGGATTTTCAGTTATTTCCTGCTCACTTGGGCCGATTGGCTTTTTGGTTAATATAATTAACCTTGTTTCCTTCTTGAGAAATCGTTTGACTATTGCATCCTCAAGTGAGTGGAAACTTATTATTGCCAATCGGCCGTGCGACTTAAGTAAATCAACTGTTTTGGGTAATGCCTCCTCTAAATTTAAAAGTTCGCTATTTACAACTATTCTTATCGCCTGAAAAACTTTAGTCGCTTCGTTTATTTTTCTTTTTTTAAAGTTCTTTCTTACACCTCTTGGCACCGCTTTTTCGATAATTTTTACTAGCTCAACGGTTGTCTCGATTGGTCTTATTTGACGGGCGCTACAAATAGAGCTAGCAATGCGCCTACTAAACTTTTCTTGACCAAACGTTTTAAAGATTTCATCTAGCCTCCTTTCTTCAAAATTGTTTACAATATCCCAAGCCCTTACCCTTAAGTTTCGGTCCATTCTCATATCCAGCGGACCGGATTTTAAAAAACTAAAACCTCTTTCTGCCGAGTCCAGCTGATGGCTGGAAACTCCAAGGTCAAAAATTATCCCATCTACTTCTTTGAAACCCTTTTCGTTGGCAATTTCCCATATACGGGCGAAATTGCCTCTTGCCAACACCAGATCTTTTTCTGTTCGAGCCTCTCTTAGGTAATTTATCGCTTCTTCGTCTCTGTCAATTCCCAGTACCCTTGCACCTCGAGCTAAAAGAGCAGTTGTATGTCCTCCTCCACCGACTGTGGCGTCTATATAAGATTTACCTCTTCCCGGATCTAAAAATTCAATAACTTCCGATATGAGAACGGGCTTGTGATACTCTTTTTTCATCATTTTGCGAGGTTGTGCTTCTCGCGCCGCCAATTTGATTTGTCCCAGATTTCAAAGTGGTCTCCCGCACCAATAACAACCGGTTTTTTAATCTGCGCCCAGTTAAGTAAATCCCCAGGGATAACAATCCGACCTTGAGAATCGACACTGATAGCCCTTGCAGAGGAGAAAAAGAATCGGCGAGAACCCCGTGCAGCTCTATCGGAAAGTACGGCACTAAGTTGTTTAGTTGATTCTTTTTCGAAGGCTTTTGTATCGAAGCCAAGAATGCACCGTTCGAAACCGTATGAAAGTATGATTTCACTTGTCGCAAGATAGTCACGTATTTTTTTCGGTAAAGCAACACGCTTTGATATTGGATCGAACGAAGGTTCGTAGCTGCCCAGAAACATTTACCCTTTACACCTTTTTTACCCCCGGGCAGCTTAGCGGCTTT
>MFAZ01000028.1 GCA_001776335.1 Candidatus Curtissbacteria bacterium RIFCSPHIGHO2_01_FULL_41_11
CCCGCTCTCTGTCTACAACCAATCTCAAAGCAACCGATTGAACTCTTCCTGCAGAAAGTCCGCTTTTAACTTTCTTCCACAAAAGTGGCGAAAGTTTGTAACCCACTAGTCTGTCCAAAACACGTCTGGCCTGTTGCGCTTCCACCAAATCGTCGTCAATTTTGCGGGAATGAGAAAAAGCGTCAAGTACCGCGTCTTTGGTTATTTCATGAAATACGACCCGGCTGTATTTCGGATTCTTCAGCTTCCCTTTCTCGCTTATCACTTGCAACAAATTCCAGGCGATCGCCTCGCCCTCGCGGTCCGGATCGGTCGCAAGAATTAAATGCTCGGCACGAGCCGCATCCTTTGCCATGGCGTTTATGGCTTTGATTTTTTCCTTGGGTATCACATACTTCGGCTCAAAACCATGCTCGACATCTACCCCAAATTCCCCACGCGGCAAATCCCTCACATGCCCCATTGATGCGGTGATTTCATAATCTTTTCCCAAAAATTGGGAAAGTGTCCTTGCTTTTGTCGGACTTTCCACAATTACTAAATTTTTCGACATACTTGTCCTTTACTGTCTATCTTTTTTACCATGCTTGTCAATAGCAACCTCTTAAAAGATAATAACCAATAGTTATAAAAAACTAAGAATGATCAAACTCGTCGCCTTTGACTGGAACGGAACATTGTTTGCCGACACAAAAGCGGTACTTGAATCTGTTAACGAAGTTCAGAAAGCCTTCAGTCTTGAAGTTCTTACTTTGAAAAGGTTCCGTGATACAACACAGGTTCCAATCAGCGAATTTTACTCGGCAAACGGTATGGATTTTGAGACATTAGCGAATCCACACCAAATTTCGTCAATCTTTCACCCGACTTATGAGAAAAAGGCTGTCAAAATTAGAACCAGACAAAATACCAAATTAGTGCTTGCTTGGCTTGAAGAAAATAAAATTGAAAGGGTAATAATAAGCAATCATGTGGATGAAATGATTGACCTTCAATTAAATAGATTAAAAATCAAAAAGTACTTTTCTACACTGCTTGCAAACCCAAAAAGAGATTTCGCCATAAGAAAAAGGACTAAAAGAAAAAGGCTAGAAAGATATGCGAAAGAAAAAGGCATCAGTTTTGCTGAAATTCTAGTAGTTGGTGATGCGCTCGAAGAAATTGAAATTGCGAAAGAAATTGGCACTCTTAGTGTGGCAATTACAGACGGACATTGTTCAACCAAACGTCTAAAAGCCGCCAAACCGGACTACCTAATTTCCGATTTAGGAAATTTAATAAACATCATCAGAGATATCAATACGATTTAAATACCTTTGACTCTTTTGAAACTTTTGAGGCCTTTGTATCAGGCCCCCCAAATTCCCGAACCATAATTTTTAACAAACCCTTTCATCTCCATCAGGGAAAGTGCTGCCGAAACTTTTTCAATCGCCATCCCGCTTTCTCTGACAATTAAATCAACGTGTTTCGTCTGAGAATCCAATAAATCCAATATCCTCTTTTCAGTTTTATCCAAGTTTCCAGATTCATGTTTAGTGTTTCTTGTTTCCAGTTGCCTTTGCTTCCTTTCGATATCCAAAACCAGCAGGATATCGCTCGCTTCTGTTGTCGGGTGAACTCCTTCTTTAATCAAATTATTTGTTCCCCCGCTCATCTTGGAATTTATCGGTCCGGGTACGGCAAAAACTTCACGCCCCTGCTCTGCTGCTTGTCCGGCAGTAATCAAAGATCCGGAATCCACAGCTGCTTCGGTTACCAAAACTCCGAGCGATAAACCGGATATTATTCTGTTTCTCGCAGGAAAATTGGAAGGAACGGAAGGAAATCCCAGCGGAAACTCGGAAACAACCGCGCCAGACGAAGCAATTTGCTCGGCAAGTCCCCTGTTTTCCGGCGGATAAATTAAATCTACTCCACAGCCCAAAACTGCAATAGTTCTGCCGCCTGCTTCAAGCGCTGCTTTGTGTGCAACACTATCGATCCCGCGCGCCAAACCGCTCACAATTGTCAATCCCGCTGCAACCAGATCAAAAACCAATTTCTCGGTTACTTGTCTTCCATAAACAGTTGCGAATCTCGCACCCACCACGGCAATCGCAAGATCATCAGACGCCAAAATGCTTCCTTTATAATATATTACCGGTGGAGCATCGGAAACGGACCTCAAATTCGCCGGATAATCTCGATCAATCAGGCTTACAACTTTAATCCCCCGTTCATAAACAGTTTCAAGATATATTTTTGGATCAACTTTTGTACGAAATTCCAAAATCGCCTCGCATGTTTTTGCGTCAACCTTCAACTTGTTAATTTTCTCGCTATCTGATTCCCAAAATTTTTTAAGAGTTTTGAAATGTTTTAGAAGATAATTAAATGTAGCAGTCCCGACACCGGGGATTGCAGAAGTCGCAACCCAATAGGCTAACTCTTTATTCATAGATTATGCTGTCAACACAGCCCTTACAGGGTGCAACCCTGTTATAGGGTTAATCAATAGTTAGATCCGCAAGTTCCCCTTTCGAGTCCAAAGCGTAATCCTCGACAAAAGATCTGTATGATGAATGCCCAATTCTATCCGCGTTATTTTTATCGTTAAAAAAATTAAGCACGAAAGTAGTTTCTAGCCATGAGACCTTATGTTCACCCACATAAAATTTATAACTCGAGTATGGATAATTTTCCCAATCTTTTATAAAACTTCTTGGGTTTAAATGAATATAGCGAGAAATGTGTAAAAATTGCGGATCTGATTCAATAAGCGCTGCTTTATAAATTCCCTGAAAAATTGTCCCTGACTTTTCATACTTTTTATTAAAAAACATAGCGTAACACGTACTCACCGCTCTCATCAATTTTGTTATACCATTTCTACTCAACTGCAATACAAAAAGATGAAAGTGATTTGGCATTAAACAAAAAGCTAAGAGTTTTACTTCCTTTGCCATAGAGTGTTGAGAACTAGGATCCAAATATTTCTCTAAATAATGAAGAAAGACCTTATAATCTTCTGGGTCAATGAAAATTTCGTTTTTCCCCGTACCACGATTGTAAATGTGATAATAACCGTTCTCTAAGTAAATTTTAACAGAATTTTTTGCGGGCATTGCGCTAACGATAATCCTATCAGGACAATACGTCAAGGGTGCAACCCTGTTATAGGGATTTTTGTTGTACTTGTGACAAGGCTTTTACTGCTATCTCGACAACCAAAACTTTTAAATCCTCTGGAGATAATCCTTGTAGCCCTCTTAATAAACCCCTAACCGTTGCCCTGTCTCTACGGGCATGCGAAGCGGAAGATCTTATAACCCAAAAGTTTGCTGCATCTTCACTGATAACGCCTTCTTGTACCAAAAGATTTTTCTTATAGATTCTACCCTCTTCAAAAATTGCGTGTCTTTCTAAAATCCATGCTTTAACCCTGCGCTTGGTAATCTTATCCCAGCCGGACTTGTCTGCACGTTCCAAAGCATGGTGGCTTATATCCATAACATCAAAATCTCCGAACGAACTAACAGTTTCGCCTGTCAACGCACCCCAGCCCATTTCTAGCGCACGAAATTCATTCATTGTTCTTGCCGAGTCTAAAACAGAATATGCTTCTGGACTTGCATGGATTCCGACCATCCAATCTCCTTTACTAAAAACGCCAAAGCCCGTGGTTTGGTATTCATCTAAAGTAATTGAAAGCCCACTTTGACTTAAATGTCGAGCAAGAACTAATTTTGGGTCTAAGCCTATTTTTTTTACATGTGCCCAAGATCTTCCGATTTCTAAAACCCTTGGTCTTTCTTGTTCAATAATGCCATTCACTGTGGAGGAATTAAAACACACTAAATATCAATATGCAACTTCAATAAATCGCAACTGCCGCAAAGACCAATTTCAATATTAGCCTATTCCAACAATACTAAAAGGGTGCAACCCTCCTATAGGCTTGAACCCTCCTATAGGCTTGAAGCATTTTAGAAGATAATTAAATGTAGCAATCCCGACACCTGGGATTGCAGAAGTCGCAACCCAAAAAGGCAGATCTTTATTCACAGAAAAGCTCTGCTTATTCACTAAAACAATTTTGCCTCAAGTGCACATCTCTCTGCAACAAATTTAAGAGCAGCTTTTGCCTGCTTCTTTCTAAATTCCAAAGACGTTGCCCCGTTATTCTTTCGAAGTTCACTGGCCAAATCAAAAATGCTCATCTTATCAAACGCCAGCGCAACGTTTTTATAATTTTTAATAGCCCCGCGAATAACTGCCTGCCCGCCAACGTCCATCGTCTGGGGAAAATCCTTTTCGTTTGGTGCATATAAATCAACAATAATTATGTCGTAAGGTTCCAAATTCATCTTTTTGAGTTCCCTCAAATGTGAGGACTCGGATCTGTCTGCAAGCACTCTGACAAAATTTCCCCTGTCCAGACTTTTAATTCTTCCGGAAAAGTCAAAGCCTGCAACAATTGAAGTTGCGGTATACCCTTTTTGTTTCAGATGCTTTACAGTTCCCTCTGTCCCCCAGAATCTGACTTTGCCGATCGAAAGTACAGGCAAAACTGCATCCAGACTGGATTTATCAAAAACAGCCGCAAATATATTTTTTACAGGAATCTGGTCCATGTTAATGTTTAAAATGCCTGACACCGGTAAATACCATGGTCATTTTGTTTTTCTTTGCCTCGCCTATTACTTTCCCGTCGTTGATGGAACCGCCAGGTTGAATGATAACAGAAATTCCTTCTTTTGCCGCAAGTCGAACATTATCGGGAAAAGGGAAAAACGCATCAGACGCAAGAACCACGCCTGCAGATTTAAGTTTCCCTTGAGCTTGTCGAAGAGCAAGTTTCACAGAATTAACTCTATTGGGTTGACCGGTTCCCATCCCAAGCATGCTTTTGTTCTTAACAATTACAATCGCATTCGATTTGACGTGTTTAACAACTTTCCATGCAAATTCCATATCGTCAAAAACCTCATCCGTAGGTTTTGTTCCGGAAACCACTTTCCAGTCCTTCCTGGATTCGTTGGAATCATCTGGTGTCTGCACCAAGTAACCGTTGAACACCCGGGTAAGCTCCAGCTTTTTTGTCGATCTTTTTGCCTTAATAACTCTCATCTTGCTGCTCCTTTTTTTTAATCTTTCCAAAACTTCAGCTGAAAAACCGGGCGCCACCAAAAGCTCAAAATAGATGCCGTGCATGGCATCTATCATCTCAACCGTCGGCTCCCTGTTTACAGCAATTATCCCACCGAATGCACTCACCGAATCCGCTTCAAATGCACCCTTAAAAGCTTGCTTCAAATTTTTGTGAGTAGTAATTCCGCTGGGATTTCCGTGTTTTATAATGGCAACAGTTGGCTCCTCAAATTCAGATACCAGCTGCCATGCATGGTTAGCATCGCCTAGATTATTGTGTGAAAGCTCAATTCCAAGAAGTTTCTCATAACCCGGATCATCATCTAAAACATAATAAGCGCTTTTTTGATGGGGATTTTCCCCATATCTCAAATCGGCAAATTTTTTCAATTTTAAAACC